>JAITBC010000160.1 GCA_031283785.1 Tannerella sp.
TCACATTCCATCAGTTTGGTCCATTGTTCCCAGCCTTCCTGCGCCGGATTAAAATTAA
Organism: Tannerella sp.; assembly: GCA_031283785.1. The sequence goes on from JAITBC010000160.1 coordinate 59, forward strand.
CGCATCCCCAGACTTCAAAGTTTTTCAAATTTCCTTCGTTGAACACATAGTTAATATTCGATGTCCGCTGATACAGCCGTAAACGGCTTATCTTACCGACTACGCCCAAATCAAAAGAAACAGCCTGAGGCCATATGCCTGTTCCTGCCGGGGAACTGTAACACGGGTCGCCACCTCTGTTTCCATCCCATATCCTGTGGATATCGTAATCCGAGTTGTAAGGAGGTATATCTCCCGGCGTGGTGATTTTAGCAAATTTCATTTTGTCAAATTCCGTCTCATAGATCGGGACTATCGTATCATATCTTAACCGGCTGCGATTGCCCCAATGGTCCTGTATATAAGTCCGGAAGCAGAAAGATATGGTATCCATTCCCCTGATAGACCCCTTTCCGTCAGCCATAGAACTGTAAAACGATTCTTTGGGCACGTACTCTTTATTATGGTCTTCAATTTCAATATTAACGGATATTTCCGCCCGGTTGGGATTATTCCATGTTGCAAGTAAACCGCCGAAATCAGGTACGATACCAAGCGTTTCCGAAATAGAGAGAACATCAGGGATAAGCGGTTTTATGGTTTCGACGTGCGATTCGGATTCATTACGGCTTTTATCAACGGCGATAAGCCTTACCTGATATTGTATGGTATCTCCGAAACCCTGAATCTGCAACGAATCGACAAAAGCCGAAGCTTTACTTTCTACTTCCGTCTCCCCGTCGATGGAATAAACGGCTTTCACGCACAGTAAATCTTCGTCGGCAGGAAGCGAATAGTGAAAAACGGCGCCTCCGGCAATACTCCGGGACGTTACATTGGTGACTTTACCGGGAGGCGTATCATCCAACGGTTGTTGTCCTACGGGTTCTTCCTTGCATGAGCCGAAGAACGCAATGCCGGACAAAATAATCAGCATATTCAAACAGTATTTCATATACAAACAATTTTTTATTTTATACTTAACATTTTTACCAGCCATAGTTTTGAATCAGGTTTTTATTGACAAACAAATTAGATTCTTTGATGGGCCAGAAATAATCTTTCACGGTAAATCTTACGGATTCTCTCCTCAACGAAACGGGATTGTAAAAGTCTTCGGGCACTTCTCCCATGATGTTCCAACCCATTGGATCTTCATTATAGACTTCGATTTCTTTCCACCGGCGGATGTCCCAGAAGCGTTTTCCTTCAAGTGCGAGTTCGATGGCACGTTCGCGGTGCAGGATGTTCCTCCGTCCGTCTTTCGTGTTGATTTTCTCCGGATTGGTCGAATACTTCGTCCACGAATCTGCGATTCCTTCCAGCCCTACGCGTTCACGTATCAGATCCGGATATTTGAATATTTCTTCAACCGGCCCATCAGCTTCGTTTAACGCTTCGGCGTACATCAGGTACAGATCGGCTAAACGGTATATCGGAAAAGGGAAATATTCCCATGTCGTGCGGTCGTATTGCTGTGTGTTCTTGTAATGGCTCATTTTTTTTGCTCCATAGCCTGAAATAGAATTAGCTTCTCCGGCCTGGAACCCGGAAATCTGCGTATTCATATATTCACAATGCTTTACGTCTTTGAATGTGTTATATCCGCTACCGAAGAAGATACCTTTGTCAAAAGCAATGCTTGCATAAAAACGCGGTTCGCGATTAAAATGCAGGTATACGGTCTTTTGGTTTTCTTTCACATAATATATTTCATCGCCGGAAGAGGGTTCGGGGCGGATGGCATACCGGTTCTGATACCAGCCGTTTGACGCCCATTCCTTGTCTTCTTCAATCGGGATGCCATTCGAAGAATAGTATTTATTTACTAAACCCAGCGTCGGCGACCATTCGCTTGTGAAATTTGCTAACGTAAACGGATTCATACGAATAAGCCTTGGTGTAGCATCTCTTGCAAGAATACCGCAACTGTTATTTGTTCCCCCCCATATTAATTCGCTGTTCCAGCGGTTACAAACAGTTTGTCGGTAGTTTGTTTCCTGCTTTATGAGTTCGTGCTCGTTAACCAACAGCGGATCTATTTGGTTATATAACCTTTTCCCTTGCACATGACAGGCGTTAATCGCTACGAGACAGGCGTCCGCTGCCGCCGTCCATTTATCCGGATCGTAGGTTTGGGGGAATAATTGCCGTCCCTGGTTATCAACTATCCCCGAATAATCGGTATTACCGTTGAATAGCGGGCTGGCGGCGAAAAGCAGCACTTCCGCCTTTAGCGTCATTGCAATCAATTTATCCGCTCTTCCGGCTTCCGTTCCTTCCACAACATCCTGCGCTTCAGGCAAATCCGTCACCGCTTCCTCTATCAGCCCCACCACATAATTTACCACATCGTCTATCGGTTCCCGGAAAACCTGCACCTCCTTAACGCTGGCCGAAATCGGCTGGTTCACGTCTATGATCGGTACCGGGCCATACCGCTTCATCAGGCAATAGTGATAGTAGGCTTTGAGGAATTTCGCTTCCGCCACCCACCGCCTGCGGTTATGTTCCATCACATCCATCACACCATCTATATTTTCAAGAAAGACATTGCAATCGCGGATACCGACCCACAGGGAATGGTTGCCGTCCCACAGATTCATTACCGGTTCGTTCGCGTTCTGCTCTCCACGTACGATCCTTGAACCGCCCCATGTCGTAAACCTTGTCCCTGATTCCAATAATACATACCGCTGCGCCGTCTCATCCGCCCCGGTCATAGCCGGATCGCCCTGAATATCCCCTGTCTGGGGTCTGTAGCTGTAACAGCCGTATAAATATCTTTCCGCTGCAATACTGTTCTTAAAGGCATACTCTATCGTAGCGACATTATCCGGGACAACATCTAAATAATCGCAGGATGATATCGCAAACAGCGTACAAATAAGAAATATCGTTTTCTTTATTACTTTCGTTTTCATCTTATTTCATTTTAAAATTTTCAAAAACCCAACTGGATACCCATGTTAAATACTCTTTGGACAGGATACCCCAGTCCGTTTCCTCCCATTTCGGGATCCCACATCTTAAATTTGCTGAATGTCAACAGATTTGTGCCGCTAAAATAGATGCGCAGATTCGTCATATAAGCTTTGGACGCCAACCGTTCGGGCAATGTATATCCAAATTCGACCGATTTCAGGCGGAGGAACGAGCCGTCGCGCATCAGCCATGTCGAAGTCTTGTTATTATTATCTATCACCGTGGGAGAAAGGCGCGGCCATAAGGCATACACATTGCGGTTCGCTTCCGACCAGTGACTGTCGGCAATCGCTTTCAGCAATCCCTGCTGCCCGCCTATAAAGGGCGTCACGTCTACCACTCCTGCATTCCAGTCATTATAAGTGGCAATCCAGAACGATTCCCTTGCCAGCCCCTGGAAAAAGAAGGAGAGATCGAATTGTTTGAAGCCACCCGACAGTCCGAAGCCGTAAACGATCTCCGGGCTGGTCGGATAGCCGACAGGCGCCATGTCCAGTTCGGTGATTTTCCCGTCGCCGTTCAGGTCTTTATATTTAATATCGCCGGCTTTGTAGTTGCCGAACTGCACGGGCGAATTGCGCACCTCTTCTTCGTCGACAAACAGCCGTTCGGCGATATATCCCCAGTTTTGATTCAACGAATAGCCTACGCGCGACCGCCACGGCGCGTTCGGGTAATCCGGTTCTTCATAGACGGTAAATTTACTTTTAGCATACGTAAAATTAGCCATACCGCTAATCCATGCATTTTTATTGAACGAATGGTTCATGTTCAGCGAAATATCTACCCCCCGGCTGAATGCCTCCCCTACATTGGAACGGGTCACAGCCTGCAGTCCCATAGTAGATGGGATAGACGCTCTGTTCATCAATATATTGTTTCGGTTTTCACGGAAATATTCCGCCTGAATATCTATTTCCTTAAACAGTCCGATTTCGGCCGTGACATTCAATTTCCTTGCCGTTTCCCATGTAATCAGATCGTTCGCATACCTGCCGACGGATACTCCATACCTCGTTTCGCCCCCGGCATTGCCGAACGTTCCGAACGACGAACCGTGAGCGCCGCTGTTCATATTTACGTTGGAAAGATAGAAGAAACGGTCGTTTGCATCGCCGATAGCGTCGTTACCGGACAGTCCGTAGGTAGCTTTTAATTTCAGGTTACTTACGATTTCCTTCAGTCCTTCGCTATAAAAGCCTTCGCTTGAGACTGCCCAGCCCAAACCCGCCGACGGGAAGAAGCCGAACCGTTCTTTTTTCGAGAAACGTTCCGAACCGTTATATCCGAAGTTTCCTTCAAACATATAACGGGATTCGTATGCGTACGTGATACGGCCGGCCAGATTAATATTCCGGTAGGGCAACGACCGCTGCAAATCTCCCGCATTTCCTTTCAGTTCGTTTCGCATGGTATATACCAGCAGCGCTCCGACGTCGTGCGTATCGTCAAGCGTACGCACCCAGTTTATGGCGCTTTCAAAATAGGTAACCGCATTTACGTTTTTCGGTCCTTCAAAATACGAAAGATAATCTGTTCCCGTCTCTTCATTCAAAGGGGAAAGGATATAGGTGTCGGTCTCTTTTATATAAGTCCCGACGTTATAATAGAACGGGGTGTAATACCTTGTTACGTCAAAATAAGAATACCGGTTTGTATTAAACATTGCCCGCAGTGAGAGTCCTTCCGTTATAAAATTAAGTTCCTGTTTTAATTCAACCTGCGCACCCATCTGGCTTTCCGAATATTCCTTATATCCCATGACCATCTGGGCGTACGGGTTATAATACTGCATATTATCGTAATTGCCGAACAGGATATGTTCCGTATATTTATTGGCCTCGTCGGCCGGATAATATGGCGGAAACAAAACCGGATTCGTATGCATTACGATACGAAAAATGCGATCGCCTCCTTCGGGAGGGCCTTTATAATCGTCGAACGCACCCGACAGACGAACGATGGCCTCGGTTGTCGGCGTAATATTGATGTTTACGTTCGAACGCAGCATATATCGATTTAGCTTCACATTATTATTAAAGTTGTTTCTTTTGTCTACTTTCAACATCCCATTGTCATTGATTACCGTTCCGGCCAGATAATAACGTGCTATCTTACCGCCTCCGGAAGCGCTGAAATTCAAGCGGTGATTATTGGAATAGTCCTTAAACAGCAGATCATACCAGTCGTTAGCCGGATATACGTATGGATTCGTCCCGTTTATGGTATTTTGTATTTTATGTTCCGAATACATCAGCCGCCCAAGCGGGTCTCTCGTCCGGATCGCCTCGTTGTGTAACCGCATATAGGTTATCGGATCGGCCATTTCGACATTTTGGGTAGGTTGCGAAAAAGCTTCTTCAAACCGTACGCTAATCTTGGCTTTCCCTTCGCGACCTTCTTTTGTGGAGACAAGGATAACGCCGTTGGCTCCACGCGATCCGTATAAAGCGGTTGCCGTTGCGTCTTTCAGGATAGAAAAACTGGCAATATCATCCGGTTGCATCCTGGAAAGTTCCGTCGTCGTAGATTCGTTATTATCAATAAGTATCAACGGGTCTTTTTTATACCCGAAGGTCGTAACGCCGCGAATAAAGAACTCCGCATTGTCTTTCCCCGGCTCCCCGCTTCGCTGGTAAGCGATGATACCCGACATACGCCCGGCCAAAGCCGTCGTTAAGTTACTTGACGGGATTTTCAATTCAGCCGGGTTTACGGTTGATATAGAGGCAACGACGCTTTCTTTCTTTTGTTTTCCGAAAGCGACAACCGTAACCTCGTCCAGTATGCCGACATTTTCTTTCAGCGTCACATCAATGATCGTCTTATCGCCCACCACAATGGTTTGTGTAATCATTCCCAGATACGAGAAAACAAGTTTGTCGCTGCCGCTTACTTCTAACGAATACGACCCGTCAATATCGGTCGATACGCCACGCGTACTGCCGTCTATTACCACAGCAGCCCCAGGCAAACCATCCCCGCCTTCATCTCTTACAACGCCTCTTACCGTCTTTTTTGCCTGGTCGCTTTTCAGCACTTCCGCAGACAGGCCTGACACGCATCCCACAAGCAGAAATACAATGATTCCCGCTGTTCCAATGACTTTTTCAAATCGTAATTTCCAGTGGTCCGTGCCCTCCGGAAAATAATTAACTCTCATGTTTTTCAGTTTTAATAAATTAATAATTCGATAATTTAATAATAAAGTTTTGTCGTTTAAAAATTAACTTTTCAGTTTCACCCTTTCCCGACGGACTCCGAATATTCTGCCGGCATTGCCTCCTTGAGCCGTTTCGGTTCGTGGCGGTAACGTTCGATTTCGCGCAGGTGCGCTTCAAAATCCTTATTAAAATTTCCATGATGCCGATAATTAGATTACAGATTTCTATCCTTTCCCGGCATAACTGCCGGAAAAGGACAAAGTACATGGAAAAAAGAGCGGTCGCATTTTTTCGCAGGACACGATTTTGCCTGCGCTGCGCCCCGACGGCAAATGACGGGAACGCACCGCCTGCTGCTACCACCGGATTCCGGCAGCAGCAGACGGTTATTTTCTTTGAAGACGTGGCAGGCTGCACATGGCCTCCACACACACACCGTTTACTGTTAAATAACCTGTAACATAGGGATTTACCCCCCCCCCCTTTAACGTACATTCACAAAAGGGAGAACAGAAAGTATCAAAAACATTTCCAATCTTATGATTTGTCAGATGTCCTGTCATGATATTTATTTTTCGTCTACTTTTATAAATCGGGACGCGATTTATACCTGTTATATTTTCAACAACGCTTATACCTCTTTTTTAATCGGATGCTACTTGACGTACCGGAATATTTAATAAGAATCCCAGTTTTTTGATTTTCCCGGCTATATGGCCGGTTCCTATGGCGCAATGATGCGAAGGGCCGGCCTTCGACCACTGTTCCATGAATGTTTTTGCCGGGACGTCGAATTTATACCGGCTGTTCGTATTTCCTATCTGCAGGGTTGGTCCGGCTACGGATTCGCCTTCAGCAAGCAGCAAGGAGAATCCTTCCCTGCCTTCCACAACGGAAAGAAGCGTGACCGGGCCTTGTTTGACCGACATCTGGATAGACAATCCTTTACCGGGTTTCCCGTGATATACGGGAAGGGGTACGAGTTTTACGCGTTCTTCCGCCATATTAAAGTGAGCCGGGCCGTCATGACCCAATAATATGACGTCGTCCGTAAAATCCATTGCATAAAATTCGGAGAAAGATCCTCCGGCGCCCAACTCCGCCAGTATCTTCATGGCTTGGGCGTTTTTCACCTCACATTCTCCTGCGACGGGCACACCCCTTCCTGTCAACAACGTGTTCCCGGCAATGACGGAAGTCGCTATATCTTCATAATCGTTGCCGTCATATCCTTCGTAATAATAAGCCAGGGCATCAAGCTTTCGCGTAGCGACCAGCTTATCCAAGGCGACGGACGTTCGTGCAGCGCGTTCTATTTCCGATTCTTCACATTCTGCAATTACGTCGAATGTCGTCCCGAACTCATCTGTTTTTTGCCGTAATTCTTCTGTGGAGACGCCGTCGCGGAGGGCTTTCAATTCACACATTTCAATCATCTCAATATGGACGCCGAAAGTGGCGGACATCATCGTCAGATCCGTATAAACATCCAGCATACCTCCGTAATAATGCCCCATTATGCCCAGCCGACTACGTCTCAATGCGTGCATAACTTTTGCGGCATCTATCCATTCTCCCGTTTCGCGCCATGTGTCTTCGTCCGCAAGATAGCCTGACACAATCTCATAACGGATGCCGGAGCGGTTAAATACGCAGGCTATTTCCGGTACCGAACAGGCCTGGCAGTGCGCCAGCCATTCTCCGGTCATATCGCCGCGGTCGCCCATGCTATTGAGTTTTTCATAATCAATAGCGGCAACAGGCTGTATATTGAGGAGGATAACAGGCGTCTTCAATTGTTGCGCGACAGGCAAAACCGTCGAAGACAGCGCATATGTAGAAATATAAAGAAATGCTATGTCAATATTCTCTTCCTTCAGATAATCGACCGCTTTCCGGGCTTTATCCGGATTATCAATCATACCCGCATCGACAACAGTGACGTTCATACGCTCCATTCGTTCCCTTATCTGCCGCCGGTATCCTTCCAGACGCGACAGCAAACCGTCAAACTGCGGCCAGTACGTATCTAAGCCTATCCCAAATAATCCCGCTTTCATAGGGCATAATATTTACAGTATTCCATAATTTTCATATTGAGGATTCCCACTATTTCAATTTCTAATTGTCAATTGTCAATTATCAATTATCAATTATCAATTGTCAATTGTCAATTGAAAATCTTCCATCAGGCCATAGTCGATCATCCGGTATTCCGTACCGGGGATTGCTTCATTTATATTTTTCCAGTGTCCGGGAGAGGCCAGACCCGGCGCAGGATTCCTGTAATGCGGTCCCAACAGGTTTTTCAAACTGCCGATCACGTGTACGTCTATCCGGTTTTCGCCTTCTTTTATATAAGGCGTGACGTTCAGTTGATAGGGATCATAACCTATAATACCTGCTTTTGTCCCGTTTACATATACTTCGGCAACCGTACCCTCCCATTTACCTAACCTGACAATGTATTCGCCCGAAATATCCGTTATATTGCAGGTTTTAGCATATTTAAAATCCCATGAATAGAAAGGTTGTTTTTGTTCTTTCCAGCTTCCGAACGTGAAATCTTCAACCGGAGCGCTGATGCTCCATCCTTTCGGTTCCGGGACAACGGAAAAATTCCCCAGTATATAAACCGGTTCAACTTCGGCAAAAATACTCATGGGGCTGATGCTCAGTTCGACCGTATTACTACCTTTTTTTACGTTATTTCCGATCGGATAAACGCCAAATGATTTATCTAACCACCACTTGCCGGGAGCAGGTCTGACCGTCGCACCATTTATTTTTACGGTAAACAGTTCCGGGCGTTCAGCCACTAATTGCATACCCGAATAATCGAAATCATCATTGACCTTGAAATGATAGGACGCCGTAAATCCGCCATCCGTGAAATGACCCCGGTCGAGGATATTACGTTTATACTGAACGGAAGTGTTCCATGGATTGCCGTTTGCAAAACCGTGCGCCCTGTAAACGATATTGGCAGCCGCCGAAAAGTGAACGTTCTGATGTGCCTGTCCCTTTACTGTTACATCGCAGAAATCGACCGTCATAACATTATCTTTCATCCTTGTAATCGTTGTCTCGCCTGTGGCTGGGACGACGATACTGCCGGGTTTTACGATCCGTTTTGCCGGATAACCGTTTTCCGATCTGCAGGAACTGTATAAAACCAGGCTTCCCGCAGGTTCCAGCCGGAATGATGCTGTCAACTTGCCGTCTGCGGCAGATGAAGGATACACACATATACCGCCACTCTCCGCATCCATCTCAAGCAATGTCTTTCCTTTTATTGTAAGTTCTCCCGAAGAAGCTTCGTCCATTGAAGAATTTACAATAAAAACAAGCTCCCCGTCGGCATAAAGGCGGCGATGATGATACGGATTGCCGTTCTGAAAACGGATATCAAAACCGTCCTCCGGCCGGAAATATTTATTGATAACGTCGCGATCCGCCTGCCGTTCTTTTATCACGGATTCCCGGGCGATGAACGAGACGAGATCCTTGTTTACGGCGCCGTCTATCCGGTTTGGCTCCGAAAAGGCGATCAGGCGTCCTCCCTGTTCAACAAACCGGCGAAGCAGGGCGAACACAGGTTCGTTGAGCGTTTCACACATCGGCGGAATGACAACGACGGAATATGCCGCCTGCCCGACAATAAATTTCCCGTTTTCCACCCGTCCGTTGTCTTTTATAATATTCTCCGACCCCAGGTCATATTCAACCTGACTCTTTTCCAGTAAAGTGACAAACGCCTGAAAGTTTTTCCCGATCTCCATCAATGCCGGGTTACTGCCCGTATGCGAGTAATAAGACCATAACGTAGCATTCGGTTCCAGTATCAGTATATCATTCTTCTGAACACCCTTGCTCATCACCAGCGACAAGCGCCCGAAATAATCATTCTGCGTTTTATAACTATCAAACCAGGGCGAATGATATGTGAACACAGGAGGATAATCGTACTTGCGCGCTCCCGTCAGCGTCATGTGGGAGAGATGTTGATTCATGAAGTTCACGCCCAACACATATTCCCAGTCGCCCAGGCGTTTGAAATCTTTAAAAGTCTCCTCCCAGCCGCCGCCGCCGTACGTCTCGCTAAGCGTACGACTATAACCCATCTGGTTCGCCGCGCTGCGGAGTTCCTTCACCGAGCGGATATTACCAAACTGTGCTTGCGGCGATTCTTCGTCAAACCGGTTGAACAGCATATCGATTGCCGGAACCTGATGCCAGGCATACATCGCCATATTATCAGGCCCGTCGTTCATCTGCGGCCAACCATGTTCCCAATAATGTCCGGTCCATTTCAGCTGATGCGCTTCCGTATAGGCATGCCAGGGCTTTGACCAGCGGTCAACAAACATTTGCAGCAATGTCTCCATATAATTATGCCGCACCCGTTTCCACTCCCCCGTTTCTTCGCTCAGTAACGGCAACAGCGGTTTCAGATCATAACCCCATTGCTGCCGGAATACGTCGAACAGATCAGGCGTCCAGCGAAGTCCGCCCGACGTGACAATATTCGGTTCGTCCGTAAACACGCCGGGGACAGCTTTGCCGAACTCATTCCCGATAGCATTTTCATAACCTTTCATCGTCACATCGATAAATTTTTCCGTCACACCGGAAACCAGCAGGTCGACATACGAATAGCCGCCATACCAGTCCGATTTCCCATAATAAGTCTTCTTATAGAGATAATACTCGCCTTTTATATCTTTGTATTCGCCGACAGAGGAGGTTATATCTTTCCATGAATCGCCTTCTTTTTTCAAACATATATAATATGTATCCGGATTGCCGGGAATCATGTCCGTCTTCTCCAGTCCGAGTCCCTGCCCCTGATTATAAGATTCGGGCATTTCCTCCGGCACATGTCCTCCGGCAAAACCGCTTGGATACGAGTTTTCATCATATATCCACACTTCCAGCCCCATCTCTTTCCCTTTCTCGACGGTATATTGATACATTTTAAACCAGTCGTCGGAAAGATATTCCGTAATCATTCCCGGTCGCGGATGCACGAACAATCCGCCGAACCCGGCGTTTTTCAATTCACCAAGCATACGGTCAAGCTCCGTTTCCGTCACTTTCCCGTTCCATACCCAAAGCGGCTTACTGCGATACTCCGACGGAGGATTCGCAAAGAGTGATGCTATTGACTGAAAGTCATCTTCTGTCGCATGATTTCCATGTTGACCCCGACATCCTGACCCTGACAATACCGTCAATATTGCGGACAGGAAAAATGTACAGTAATTTCGTAGTTGTTTTTTCATGAGTGAAAATTCATTTGTTATATATTCCGGCTCAAAGATCAACCTTATAAAATACAAAAATATTCCAAATGTGATATATAAACTGCAAAAAATGATATTTAGCAGCGATTTGTATTTGGGGCCTGTGCGTCCCCGCTTCCGGTTTCTTTCGTTTGAGCTGATAGCGCGACCGTATTTAGTTTGAGCTGATAGCGCGACCGTATTTCGTTTGAGTTGATAGCGCGACCGTATTTATTACCACCCTGTATGCCGCGACATCCTCGTGATCGTCTTTCCGGCTCTATTAACGAATCGTGTGGATAATCCATCCAAGCCGGAGGACGTTTTACTCGGCAGGTTCGTTCGCCGGTAACGACGTCCTCCTTTGTGTTGAAAAAATATTCCGGTACAGGCGTTTAGAGCGCACTGTTTAAAATTTGGCGCTGCCTTTGCCGTGCGCCAAAAACTGCCCGTCAGGTGCAGGCATTTCAGGTATTTTACAGATTAATCGATGTTCATTTCTGACAAAGTTGTTTTCTTAACAGGATATATATAATCGCCGTTATTTTCGTGTGCATATATTACAAGCGGTTTGTCAAGAATGGCGTTGCTGCCGGAACCAACTGCCTCTGCATAAACAAAAAGTCCGTTGGCAACATCGCTCAGTGAAGTTGCTATTGTGTTGTGTGCCTGTGCAAAAGCCTCGCCTTTCGCACGCCACAACTCCAAACGGGTATATTCCAAACTTTCATAACGAACCGTTTCCAGATCAATTTTCTGTGCCGCCGCTTTCAAACGGGCGAGCGCATTGGCATCAATTTCGCCTTTGGTAGAAAAAGCGTAAATGCCGTAATACGACTTTGTATCATTATCCTGGTGCTCAAAATGTTGTACCAGACAGAGCGGAAGCACTGCTTTTTTCTCTGCTGCCGACCATACGGCAAATGATTTCCCGGCTTTTCCGCCCAAAAATCCACCACCGTGAACGTTCTTAAATCCTTCTTTTGAGGCTAATTGTCTCTCAAGCGTTGTTGCTGATTGCTTTAATTTATCCATAAAATATAGTTTCAATTTATATCATGTGTTTACTTTTATACTGTGCCCATCCGCAAATTGACTTGTTTAAAACTGCGTATATACCTCCCTTTTGGCGGGATATGCGCCATAAATCTGCCGGATATATTTTTTTGACGGTTCATAATAAATTTTATTCTCATGCATCCGTATTTTCAGGCGATCACGGTGGCTTCGGTGATGCTTTCGGGGCCTTCCTTGCCGTGGGAGTTGGAGTAGCGGGCGTAGATGTTGGCCTGTTTAGCGAGCTGTTCGAGCGGAAATTCTACGACGTGGTGGCAGGTGGACGAAAAGTCCAGCTTGCGGTATTCGCTTTCGTGCTTCGGCGTTTCGCCTACTTCGGTGACGGCGAGGTAGATGTAGCTGCCGGTGGCGTACTGCGGCTTTTTCTTTTTGCCGGTGGCGCTGTCCAGTACTTCAATCTCGTAGCGGCGGGCGCCGACCTGTCTGATGGCGAGCGCGGGGACTTTGTCGGGGATGCCGGCCGGCGTGCGCGTGGTGTCGCGTTCCCTGATGCCGAACACTTCGAGGTCGGCCGCGGGGACGGCCGTGTTGTAGCGGATGTTTTCGTTCAGGAACTTGCGCCATTCCTTTTTGAGCGCGGCGCTGGCCTCGTCGCGTGTGCGGCGTGCGCCGGTGGTGGCTGTTTCGGGATTGGCGGCTATCAATTCTGCCTGTATGTAGGCGTCGTAAAGCGGGGCTACCGGCATCAGTTTGGTTTCGGCGATGCCGTAGATTTGCAAATTGATCTGCGCCTTGGCATAGGCGATTTTAATGTACTCTGTGAAACCTGCAATGGTTGTCGGAAAAAGATTTTCGGGCATAGCGTGAATTTTTTTTGCTGTTAATACTATTTAATTTGTTATCTGACAGTGTTTTCCGGTCGTTCCCGGAAGTTTTCGGGTAATTACTTTGAACTTCCGGGTAATTACTTGCAGTTTCCGGGTAATTACTTCCGGTTTTCAGGTAGCTACTTCCACCTTCAGGTAATTACCGGGAACTTGTGTGCAGTTACTTTAAACCTTCGAGCAGTTACTTCCAGTCTTCAGGTAATTACTTTTAAACTTCCGGTAATTACCGGGAACTTCCAGGTCGCTACCTGAAAACGATACAAAGATACATATAATATTTTTGTTATCCTCCAAATTTTTCTTTCTCTTTTTTTCGGCAGGCGATTTTTATGGATTTTTCTTTATGCCGGACTTTATGCCTGATACGGGATTGACAGGCCGGGAATTAAAAATGGTTCGGTACAGGCGTTTAGAGCGCACTGCTTAAAATTTGGAAGATACAGAGCAAGCAATGTGCACTTCCGGGAAGCATCCGCTTAGCGGGACAGTACATGTGGATGAATTTTATCCACCCGCCGCCACCCGTTTCGTTTAGCTCTCAGGCCGCTGTAACGTCGCTAACGGATATTTTGTGACAAATAAAACTTTTCAATCGTATCGCATACTTTTTTACCGGCAGAGATAATTTCATTTTTATTTACGCTCCCCGTTTCACGCCATTTCTCAATTAAGGGGTTGAATGTGTCGAAAACGTCCTTTTCAACCGGTTTCAGCAATTGCATATACCCTGTGCCTTCATCATTGTAAACTTTCGAGAAATGCAGATAAGTCTGTCCATGTCCGCGTTCAACATCGTACAGGGTCTTTTTAATTTTTGCCGTCCAATCGCACATTTTAGACGAAGATTCGCCTTTTTTCCTCAGCAACAACGCCGGATTGTCGTTACCGGCCTTTACCCAGGCGGGAAGCGCAACCGAAACGGGCGGATAGCCCAATATTACCCACATGGTCGTAAGTTCCGGGTTTTCGCCTTCTTTCACGCCGTGGAAAACCGTTGAGCTTGCCGTCGAATTACGCGGGATAAAATCGGAATCGGGTATATAGCCGTTTTTATACAAACTCATTACGTCCTTATCCGTATAGTCTATATTAAGTAATGAATTGTAATATGTACGCGCGAGGCGATTGAAAATCCATTGCGGTGAGAAGTCTTTTGAAGGCGCCTGTCCGGCAACGATATTCATAGCCGTCTGGTAACGTATATAACCTTCCCCCTTATCATAAAACCCCGTATATGAGAAATTCGTATATACCAGATAGCCGTTTGGAGCGACGCTCGGATCGTTCACATCCAGCATTCTGTATCCTTCGGAGGATGTTTCAAAATAGGCGGCGTTACCTTCGGCGTCGATAACGCCATAGTTAGCTTCCACATTCAGGGGACGTGAAAGCGTATCAAGCAAGTGTTTAAAATCGGGAACGTTCCTGCATATTTCAAGCGCTTTACGCATGAGCGAACCGTTATTCGACGACACTCTGCTTTCGGTCAGATTATAGGAAAGCGTATTGATAATGGCGAATCCCTGTGAGTTCGTACCTGCCCAGACGCTTGCCGTGTTGATGTCTTTTGAACTGTTACGCACAATCCCGAGGCGTTGAAAACCGCTCGAATCGGAGTATACGAGGCTGTGAAAAGGATTTTCGGTATCGGAATTTTTCCACATTAACGGACGTCCATCCTTCGTCGCTTTCCCCGAAATAATAATGGTTGTACAGGGAAACGAATTTGCCGTGATCATCAGCGCATAAACGGTTAATACCGCTTTAAAAACAGATTTTATCATATATTTTTATATAGAGTTGCAAATTTAAACGAGAAATCCGACTTTTCCAAAGAATATAACAAAACTACAACAATTTTTCCTGCCCCTTATAGAGCGTCTTAAGCAGTTTTATTTCTTCCGCATAACCGGGAAGTTCGTTCGGCGTTTCAAGATAAAACGGCAGATGTTTCAGCTTCGGATGGTTGATTACGCGAGTAATCGTTTCCAATCCCAGCGACCCGTTACCGATCGTTTCGTGGCGATCCTTATGACTTCCATAAGGATTCTTGCTATCATTCAAATGGATGGCTTTCAGGCGTTCCAGCCCCAGAACTCTGTCGAATTCGGATACGACGCCGTCCAGATCGCGGACAATGTCATATCCGGCATCATAGATATGGCAAGTATCCAAGCAAACGCCTGTTTTTTCGGATAACCTCACCCCGTCTATAACAGTGCGCAGTTCCTCAAATGATCGGCCGATTTCGCTTCCTTTACCGGCCATTGTTTCAAGCAGTACTGTGGTCGTTTGTTCCGGCTTCAGGACGTCGTTCAATGCATCAATGATAAAGCGGATGCCGACCTCTACGCCCTGATTCACATGGCTGCCGGGATGAAAATTATATAAGCTGCCGGGAAGATATTCCATGCGTCGCAGATCGTCGACCATCGTATCATGCGCAAACTTGCGAATGTGTGAATCCGCAGCGCATATATTCATTGTATATGGCGCATGTGCGAGAAAAAAGGCAAAATCATTCGCTTTTGCTATCTCCAGAAATTTCTCAATATCGTCTTCATCCATCGCTTTTGCGCTTCCACCACGGGGATTACGCGTAAAAAACTGAAATGTATTCGCTCCCACCGACAATGCGTCTTCGGCCATTGCTTTATAGCCTTTTGAAACCGATAAATGACATCCTATACGAAACATATCTATTATAGCTTCTATTTGTTCCCGGATGCAGCATTTGCAACCGTATCCATAATCTCCGGCATTTCCGGTTCTTCCGTGATACTGACGATTTCGTCGACTATGTACCGTGAATATCCACGCCATGGTATGGCCCCTAAATATTCGGTATAATGAAGTTCTACCGTCTTACCTCCCGCATGCATAAGTTTCTCCGCTATATCTTTTTCAGCTACGGAAAAGACAAATTCGTCAGGCTGAACGCCTTCCGATTCTGGGGATTTGATGCCGTACAGGATCAATTTCCCTTCATATGTTTTAAATACCAGGCCTTTGTATACGACATAATTCAGTTTGCCGGATTTAACTCCTTCTGCATACGGATAATAATACCGTATAGCGCCCCAGATAACGAAACCTGAAAATAATACAACGAAAATAATATTCCGTATTTTGCGCCATCGACGTCCTTTCCGGCGTGCGACATCGCTCTGTTCCAATAAAGATTCCATATTATTACTTAATACCTAATTTATTCTTTACTGATACCGGGATTGCATCTTTATGAACGACAATGCTTATTGTTTTATAGGCCACATACGATTCGGAGGCATACCAGATCCCTTTGTACTCACTGTCCGTACCCCATGAATTTTTAACCTTATAATATTTTTTCCCTGTCCGGTCTTTTACGATGCCGTAGATCAGCATACCGTGATCGTCGGTTGTCTCATAATTATCATACGCTTTCTGACGCAATTCCTGCGTGACTTCCACTTCTTTGCAGGGCTTTTTAAGCATCTTCCGGATTTTTGCATCCCGCTCCGTACGGCTCAATCCGACCCAGTGTTCCTGATCCGACCCGTTTGTTTCCATATATTCAATATCCGGCATAACGGCGATACCGTCCCGCGTAAAACCCGTTTCACTCACATCGGCCGCCCATGCTACCGTATAACCGCTGTTTACCGCATTATCAAAAATCGGCATCAACTCTTCAAGCGGCAGGTTCCGGGAATGTGCCCAGCGCCAGTTGTCCTGTATTTCAAGAGCAAAAGAGGTGTAAAACGGTTCGTGGGTAAACGACGTCAACGACACGTAATCATCATAGTTAAGTCCTAACGACCTGCCAAAACTTTCGGGCGTATATTCCTTGCCTTTATAGACGAATTTTTCAGGTATTTCCCCAAGATAAGAATCTATGATAGAGCGGTGGGCGTCTTTCCATACAGGAGAAAGCTTCTTGTTCGGATTGGAAACGATCGATTTCAGAAAGGCAAAGGAAGATTGCTCCATTTCCCCATGAACATGTATTGTGTCTCCGTAATTAAGCCCGTGATACGCCTCCTGCGGGATTGCCCCGTAATGCTTGAAAACGTATAAAACATCGTCAAAAGAACCACCCTGGGCATAATTCAAAAACCCGTGCACACGAACATACTTATCCGCCTTATCCATATACGATTTGTTGACGACGAACATCTCCGACAAATCATACTCGCCTTTTCCCGTACGAAGCAGTTCCGTCTCAATGAAACCGACTCCCGAAAAAGACCAGCAGGTCCCCGACCGGCTCTGATTTTTAACAGGTGTGACAGGAAGCTCTTTGACGACGGTAAAATCATAACCGTCGTTACTTTCCTGCGCTTTTACAGATATGAAACTGCAAAACAATAACAGTCCGACAAAAATTATTCTATACATGATATTTATATTTTAAATTTTACAATTATGGATGCAAAGATAATGCTTATGTAATACATAAACCAAATAAAGTTTGAATAAACTGTCGTGCAGACTTGAATTTTCCCTTTTATGGGATGCAAAATCAATAATTTTTCATTACGGAGGTGACGTTTTATTTTTTGTATTCTGCTCAACTTGTACTATATTTGCCGATGATTTCGACTAACATATAATTCAATGAAAATAGCAATCATAGGTGCAGGAAATATAGGCGGCGCTATTGTCCGCGGATTAGGTAACAACCCTGTCGTCAAGCCATCGGACATTTATTGTTCCGACCCGTCGCCGGAAATTTTAGGGAAAATAAAAGAGGCGAACAACGACATCCGTACGACTACGGACAACGTAAAAGCCGTCGCGGAAGCGGATATTGTCATCGTTGCCGTGAAACCTTGGATTATCGAAACGGTTATCAGGGAGATAAAGCCTTTTTTGTCATATGAAAAACAAATATTCGTTTCTATAGCGGCAGGGATTAATTTTGCCATGCTGTGCGACTATCTGAAAAAAGAGGAGGATGAAATGCCCGCTATTTTCAGAATCATACCCAATACGGCTATCGAAGTACAAGAAAGTGTGAATATAGTTTCCGCATACAATGCGACAGCGGAACAAACCGGTATTATTAAAAAACTTTTTGACGAATTAGGATTAACGGTGATTGTTGAAGAAAAACTCATAAATGCAGGCATGGCGCTTGCTTCATGCGGTATAGCCTATGCTTTCAGGTATATAAGAGCGGCTATCGAAGGAGCTATCGAAATCGGGCTTCACCCCGAATTGGCAAAGAACATAGAACTGCAGACGCTTAAAGGAGCCGTCGCCCTGCTCAAAACAAATGACAGTCACCCCGAAGTCGAAATCGATAAGGTGACAACTCCCGGAGGTATTACGATCAGAGGTCTAAACGCTATGGAAGAAGCCGGATTTACGAACAGTGTCATAAAAGGCCTTAAAGCCTCCGTTTGATAATCACTGTCGGGCGACGCCCAATCGGAGAATACACACTGCCGGCAAAAGACAAAAAACAATAAATCATTAAACTTTTTGCCCGTCATCCTGTCTATTTCCATAAAATATTCAATTTTTATGGAAAATAGAAACAGGTTGGTTTTAATAGGTATTGGTCTTTTTGCCTTATTAGCATTGCCCGTGAAGGCGCAACAAAATAAAGTGGAAATAAAAGGCGCTGTTGTTGAAAAAAACAGCCGGACGCCGATTGAGGCGGCAACAATCCGGCTGTTGTCCGGAAAAGACAGCACGATGAAAGCTGGAGTCGCAAGCGGTAATAACGGACGGTTCTCCCTGAAAAACATTACTCCCGGAACTTATTTGCTCCATGTCACTTATGTCGGATACGAACCGGTGTATCAGCCGTTGCAGATCACCGGCCGCTCGGAAAGCGTCAGCGTCGGTAATATAGAGATGGATGAAAGTAGCGTGCTGCTCGGAGAGGCGGTTGTCACAGCCAAAGCGGTCGAAGTCATAGTCAAAGCCGACACTGTCGAATACAATGCCGACTCTTATAAAGTGACCGAAGGCTCTATGCTCGAAGACCTGCTGAAGAAAATGCCGGGCGTCGAAGTCGGAAGCGACGGTTCGGTGACGATTAACGGCAAGCAGATAAAGAAAATATTGGTCGACGGAAAAGAATTTTTCTCGGAGGACCCGAAAGTTGCGACCAAAAATCTGCCGGCAAAAATGGTTGAGAAAGTGCAGACCTACGACAGAAAAAGCGATATGGCGATGATGACCGGTTTTGATGACGGCGATGAGGAAGCGGTCATCAACCTTACCGTCCGCCCGGGCATGAAACAGGGATGGTTCGGAAACGCTTTCGCCGGATACGGCAGTGAAGATCGGTACGAAGGCAATTTTATGGTAAACCGGTTTATAAACAATGAGCAGTTCTCTGTTATCGGGGGCGTAAACAATACGAATAATATGGGATTTTCAGATTTTGCATCCACGATGTTCAGCGGCATGGGAGGCGGCGGACGACGGGGAATGGGCGGGTTCGGAGCCGGAAACGGTATTACCCAATCCGGTAATATCGGCGCCAACTTCAGTAAGGAGTTCAGCTCGAAACTTACGCTCGGAGGGAATGTGCGTTATTCTCATTCCGATAATGATGCGGAAAGTGAAAATGAAACGGAAAATATCCTCCCGTCCGGAAATACATTCGACTTCGACAAGTCGAAATCGAATACGATAAACGACAATGCCGGATTCAACCTGCGAATGACATGGAAGCCCGACACGTTGACACAGGTTATCTTCCGTCCCGATTTTTCCTACAGCAAGACAAACCAGGACG
This sequence comes from Tannerella sp., assembly GCA_031283785.1. The sequence continues at coordinate 20,115 of JAITBC010000160.1, forward strand.
AAACGAACAATTCATATACGATGAACAGCCGGCTGGATTCGGTGAATACGGTAGAATCCGACGCTCATTCGGAAGGGAACGGATATAATGTACAGGGGAGACTGGAAGCAAGCCGCAAACTCAACAGCAAAGGACGTGTATTGAGCGTTTCTCTTTCGGGAGGAACAGACCAGACGAAAAATGACAGTTACAACTACTCGCTGACGAAATATTTCCTGTCGCCGGAATTATCGGACGACCTGATCGACCAGCAGATAGATTATGATAATACCAGTCGCAATTATCGCGGATTCGTCTCATGGGTAGAACCGGTCGGACGGAACAATTCTGTTCAATTGGCATACAGTTACAACAGCAGCAAGCGTGAAGCATTGAAAAATGCATATATCCCCGATCGCGAAGGCAACTACAATGTGCTCGATTCGACATACAGCCAGAGTTCCCGCAACGAATCCGCAGATCAGCGCGCGAGCATTGCATTCAAGGCGCAACGCAGTAATTATAACTATACAGTCGGTTTTAATGTCGACCCGTCGTACGCAAAAACGGAAACGTTCGTCGGCGACGAGACTGTTTATTCATCAAGCCGTAACATTGTGAACTATTCCCCGACAATACAGTTTAATTATCTCCCGTCGCAGGAAAAAAATCTCAGGATCGACTATGAAGGTCTGACAAGCCAGCCGACGATGAAACAACTCCAGCCGGTAGAGGATGTATCCGACCCGCTAAACACGACGGTCGGAAATCCGGATCTTAAACCGATATACACGAATAACCTGCGTATACGTTTCCAGAATTTCGTACGCGAAAAACAGGCGGCATTCATGATTTTTGCAACAGCCGGCTACGTCGTAAACGATGTAGTAAATTATACGACAAACGACCCGAATACCGGCAAAAGGTATACAACCTATAAAAATATCAACGGCAACTATAACGGTAACGCCCGCATAATATATAACACGCCCCTGCGGAACAAGAAATTCTCGGTAAATAACATGGCTTTTGCTTTATATTCGAATGCAAACAGCTATATCAATACGGAAAAAAATACAAACAAAGGATTACAACTTCAAGATCGCTTCGCTATCAACTACCGTTCCGACTTCGCTGATTTCGAATTGAACGGAAACATTTCCTACCGGCGTACAAGAAATTCGCTGGAAGGACAAACCGACCTGAACACCTACAACTACGGAAGCGGAGCGAGCACTACTCTTTACCTGCCTTATGAATTTAAAATAGAAAGCGATATCTCCTATTCCACAAACACGGGCTATTCCGACGGATATGAACAAAATGAATGGTTATGGAACGCTTCTTTCTCCAAAAGCTTCCTCAAAGGAAACGCTGCAACCCTGCGCTTCAAAATATACGACATCCTGCAACAACGCAGCAACATTTCGTACACGGCTACATCCGGTTATACGCGCTATTCGGTATTTAACACGCTGAACAGCTATTTCATGTTCCACTTCATCTATCGCTTCAGCATATTCAAAGGCGGGGCAAGCATGTCCGACATGCGCGGACCGGGAAGACCCGATGGTGATGGACCCGGAGGCGGCGGACCGATAAGAATAATGGGGCCGGGCGGTGGTCCGGGAGGCAGATAAGAATACAGAGTACCCGACGGTGGTCGGGATATTCTCCAAACTGAAGGGCAGACAGGAATATCCCGCAAATCCGTAGCCATTAAAATATATATAATCTTGTTAATTAATCTTATTGAAGAATAAAATGATGTTATTATATTCAAGTGTCTATTTTTTTATCTATATTTGCATGGTTTTGAAAAGCATTGTTTCACTTTAAGGAACTATTTATTTTAATACTAACTATAAAAATATCATTACAATGACAAACATTTCAAGAAGAAACTTCCTTCAGAGAAGTGCAGCAGCAGCAGCAGCATTTACCGTTGCTCCAAGTTCTATCTTAGGCAAAAGCCACGGATACACAGCGCCAACCGACAAGTTAAACATTGCCTGCGTGGGTATCGGAGGTATGGGTAACAGCAACCTTCATGCGGTAGAAGGTACGGAAAACATCGTAGCGCTTTGCGACATTGACTGGAAACACTCAAAAGACGTTTTCGCCCGTTTGAGTAATGCCAAGAAATATTGGGATTACCGCAAAATGTACGAAGAAGTGAAAGACATCGACGCCGTTATCGTTGCTACGGCAGACCACACGCATGCTATTATCGCCGCCGATGCCATGACACTGGGAAAACACGTGTATGTCCAGAAACCTCTGACCCACTCGGTATATGAGTCCCGTTTGTTGACGAAACTCGCCGCCAAACATAAAGTGGCTACCCAGATGGGAAATCAGGGTTCGTCGGGCGAAGGCGTAAACCTTATCTGCGAATGGATATGGAACGGTGAAATCGGCGAGATTACGAAGGTGGAGGCAGCTACAAACCGACCGATTTGGCCGCAGGGATTAAACACGCCGGAGAAAGCCGACAAGATTCCGGCGACGCTGAACTGGGATTTGTTTACGGGTCCGGCTGCCGTCCGTCCGTTTAACAACATCTATCATCCGTGGAACTGGCGTGGATGGTGGCCTTACGGTACAGGTGCGCTGGGCGATATGGCCTGCCATATCCTGCATCCGGTATTTAAGGCATTGAAACTGGGCTACCCGACCAAGGTAGAAGGTTCGTCAACGTTATTATTGAACGATTGCGCACCGCAGGCCCAGCATGTGAAGCTGACATATCCTTCGCGCGACAACTTGCCGAAGATTGCCTTGCCGGAAGTAGATATACATTGGTATGACGGCGGATTACTGCCTGATCGTCCCGCAGGCTTCCCGCAGGGAAAACCCCTGATGCCCGGCGATGGCGGATTAGTAATTTTCCACGGCACGAAAGATACGTTGATTTGCGCATGTTACGGGAAAGACCCATGGCTGTTGTCGGGTCGCGTGCCAAACGCTCCGAAGACAGCACGCCGTATAACTACCAGCCATGAAATGGATTGGGTACGCGCATGTAAAGAAAGCCCCGCTAACCGCGTGAAGACGGCTTCCGACTTTTCAGAAGCAGGCCCGTTCAACGAGATGGTGGTAATGGGCGTATTGGCCGTACGCCTGCAAGCGCTTAACAAAACGCTGGAATGGGACGGCGAAAACATGAAATTTACCAATATCGGCAGTAACGAAACCATCAAAACCGTTATCAAAGACGGCTTTACGATCAAGGACGGTCATCCCTCGTTCAACAAGGTATGGACTGAACCGGCAGTTAATGCCCAAAACTTTGCCGCCGAATTGATTAAGCATACCTATCGCGACGGATGGAAGTTGCCCGACATGCCGTAATCCGGGAAACGATACAGTAATTTATAAAATTTTCAATATTGTGATGAAAGCAAAAAAAAAATTTCTATTTATGGCAGTTTCTTTTTTAGGAACATTAGCTATGGTATCGTGTGACGGCGGAGCAAAAAACGCTTGCCCCGACGAGTCGAAGCCCTATACGGTAGCGACAACGGAGACTTTTGTTGTCGCCGATTCCGTTAATGGTGTTCCGGAATATACCATCCTTGAAAAAACTCAGGTCGATTTGAACGCTTTTCCGAAAGATAAAGATGGCATTATTGCCATTTTCTGCGGGAAAAGTCTGTACGGATGGCGTGGTTACAACAAAGATACGGTTCCGGGTCGCTGGGTGATTGACGAAGCGGAAAACGCAATCAAATTCAACAAATCGGGAGGCGGCGAAGCGCAAAACGCCGATGGCGGAGACATTATTTTCGCACACAAATTTAAGAATTTCGAATTGTCGTTTGAATGGAAAGCAGCCAAAGGCTCCAACTCGGGCGTTTTCGTTCTGGCACAGGAAATCAAAGGCGAACCCATATACATCTCATCCCCTGAATACCAGATTCTGGATAATGACAACCATCCGGATGCTACACAGGGGGAGAACGGAAATCGTAAATCGGCTTCCTTATATGATATGATTCCTGCCAATCCGCAAAATGCACATCCGTTCGGAGAATGGAATACGGCTAAAATTACGGTTTTTAAAGGTTCTGTTTTTCATGAACAAAACGGAAAAACCGTTGTCGAATATCACTTGTGGACGCCGCAATGGAAAGAGATGCTGGATAATTGCAAATTCAGCAAGGAAAAATGGCCGCTGGCTTACTACTGGCTGCTTAACCTGGGAGGCCCTAACCATGAAGGATACATCGGATTCCAGGATCATGGCGACGACGTATGGTTCAGGAACATACGCGTCAAAGTTTTAGATTAAAAAAGTCCTTTTCCATTTTCATGTTTTTATCAATCCGAGGTACAGGGAACTTCTCCCAGCCTCGGATTTTTTAAATTTTAATATGTCAACATTATCCTATACGCTCTCCAACGGACTGAATGTCATACATCTGCCGACAGATTCGTCGGTCGCATACTGCGGGATTGCCGTAAATGCCGGTGCGCGTGACGAACATCCGGATGAATACGGATTGGCGCACTTCGTAGAACATACATTATTTAAAGGAACCGTCAAACGTAAGGCACGGCACATCCTGAACCGTATGGAAAACGTCGGAGGCGACCTGAATGCATATACGTCAAAGGAAGAAACGTTTATATATTCCGTATTTATGGAGAAAGATTTCGAACGGGCGGTTGAACTAATGTCCGACCTGGTCGTCAACTCTCAATTTCCTGAAAACGAATTGAATAAAGAACGTGATATCATTATCGACGAGATTCTGTCGTACGAAGATTCGCCCTCGGAACTTATTTATGATGATTTCGAAAATATGCTTTTCGACGGACATCCGCTGGGACATCACATACTGGGCGACAAACAGTCCCTGGCCTCATTCGGCCCCGCCTCCGGCCTTTCTTTCATAAAACGTTTCTACACAGCCGATAACATGATTTTTTTCTCCATGTCGAAAACAGATTTTAAATGGATTAAAAAAGTCGCAGAAAAATATCTTGCCGCTATACCTTCGCAAAAATCAATGACAAACAGGACCTCGCCGCTTGATATAAGACCGCAACGGATAGAAAAAAAGAAAAAAACGCACCTGTCCCACGTAATAACCGGCGGACAGGCATACGACATGCACGACGAAAAAAGATACCCGTTATTCCTTCTTAATAATATATTGGGAGGACCGGGAATGAACAGCCGGCTAAATATCAGCCTGCGGGAAAAACACGGACTCGTTTATAATGTGGAATCCAGTGTCGTTTCGTATACCGACACAGGCGTATTTTCCATCTATTTCGGTACGGAGCCGAAAAACAGGGAACAGGCGATCAGCCTCATGGAAAAAGAACTATCCGCTTTACGAACGAAACGGCTGTCGAGCACACAGTTAGCTGCTGCAAAAAAACAGGCGGTCGGACAACTCGGCGTGGCAAGCGATCACAAAGAGAACTTATTTCTCGGCCTCGGAAAATCATTCCTTCATTACAACGGTTATGAGATGCTCTCCGACGTATTCCGCAAAATAGATAACATTACATCGGAACAAATACTGGAAACGGCAAACGACATCCTGCTCCCCGAAAAAATATTCCGGCTGATTTATGAATAAGCATACCAGGCTGAACATCCGGAGCCGGATTCCTTTTTTGTCAGGTACAAAATAAACCGGGACTTCCACCCCTCGACAGCATAAACAGCCGTCAATGTCGGACGTATCAGAATGCAGTCAGTTCTTTAATGAAAAGTTCCTCTGCCGAAAACACCCATTTGCGGAACTCTTCATGATCAAAACGCCTCTCCTCCTGCATATAGCTCAATAAAAGGCTCAGGTCAAAACTGTCGCCAACGATGCCTCCGCCAATAGAGGCCGCATCCGCCGCATTTACTTCCTGTTCGATATGAGAGGGTATGAGCATCACGTGTTTATTCATGAACAGTGCTTCGCAGACAGATTCAAAACCCGCCGTAGTGATATAGCCGCGACATTTTCCCATATGATGAAGGAACTTTTCATCATTTATCCGATGCAGTGTTAACGTATTGTCAATCACCAATTCTTCAGGAATATCTTTTTTATCCCAGAAAAAATGCAATTTAACATCAGGATGCGCATCATGCCACTCCCTCACTTCACTGAAATAACCCTGATTAAGCATATAACCGAGAATATAATCGCCTTCAACGGGATGCATCTCCAATACTTCCCGGCGCAACAACGGCGGCATTACCACTAACTTCTCGCGCGGGAACTCTTTCATCGAATAAAACGACAAAGCTAAAATTTTAGTCGCACTGATACCGCTCAGGAGAGCATGGAGTTTCAATATCACCAAACTCTGCGAATCATCTCTGCCAAACGGATAGTCGGGATGACGAAGCATATATTGATGGCCTATATTAACAAACGGAATATCAATCTTAAAACGCAAGTGCATAAATCCGGGCAATATCTCATAGAAATTAACAACAGCATCGGGATTCACTGTCTTTATACGTTGATGTATCATTTCGATACTTCTTCCGAACTTATGTATTTTCATGGGAGTCGTATTATAAATAAAAGTCTTCACTTTATCGATATGCTTCTTATCCTTTTTAAATATAAACGACGGTGCTTCATAGACACGTATCGGTACGCGCATACGTTCCCCGAAAAAAGCCGGCATTTCGCGCAAACGACTTTTCCCGACAAGGACTTCCACTACTTCATGCCCATGACGGCCCAATATCTCCGCCAGCGATATCGCCTGCGTAAGATGTCCGCGCCCTTCCCCCTGTATGATAAAAAGAAATCTCATCTTTATGCTTCTTAAGATATTAATCAATTCATTTGGATACAAATCCAAACATTAAGCTGTTACATTCTGCAATAGAAATCATTCCCTTTTGATTACACCGTCAAAAAACAGCTATCCTGTAATTTGGCGGGAGCCGATAACTCTGTGATAAAGTTGTATCATCTGCCGGGCGAGCTGTTGGTCGTCGAAGCGGGAAACGTGTTTTTTCCCTTCAACAATCATCTTTCCGCGCAAGGTATCGTCAGAAAGGATTTTTTTCACTGCATCCGCCAGCGCCTTTTCATCTTCGGGCGCTATATAGATGGAATGAGACCCGCCTGCTTCCTCGAGGCAGGATCCGGTGGCCGCTATTACCGGGATACCTGAATGTAAAGCTTCCAGGACAGGGATACCGAAGCCTTCGTAAAACGATGGATATACAAGGAGCAGGGAAGATTGGTATATTGCCGGCAAGTCTCTATGCGGCACGCTTAACAGGAAATGTATGCGCCGGTCGAGATGGTGCTTTGCGATAAACTCCCTGACCTGTTGTGTATATCCCGTTTCCCGTCCTGCCGCCACCAGGTGAATATCGGCGTCGATGTGCAGCATGGCTTTTACGGCAAGCAATAAATTCTTCCGCGCCTCCATCGTACCGACATTCAGGATAAATTTTTCCGGTAATTCGTATTTTTCCCGTATCTCCCTGATTTTATCTTTTCCCACAGGCGAATAAAAAGAGGCGTCGCATCCCTGGTAAATAACGCTGGTTTTATCCGGGTCAATACCAAAGATAGAGATCACGTCGCACTGTGTACGCTTGCTCACCGTGACGATATGATCGGCTTCAAGGCAGGCGTATTTCATCTTTCGCAGATAAATCATCCTGTCGATAGACCGGTAATAATCCGGGAAGCGCAAAAAAATCAAGTCATGGACGGTTACCACCGAACGGATACCGGCTTTTCTCAATCCGACCGGCAATTCACCGCTTAATCCGTGGTACAGTTCCACACCGTTAGCCGTCAGATCGCCCAGAATAAATTTGGTTCTCCACGCGGCCGGGTGAACAAACCTGTTCAAGCCGCGTGGAAGGTGAACGCTGACGCCACACGCCTGCCTGATTTTTGCCAAATCCGCAGTCGAGGTATCTCCGGGGGTATAAAGCTGATAACTATGTCCGGGACAATACAACGACAAGCTGTTAATAATGTACCGACTGTAATTGCCTAACCCGGTGCAGTTGGCAAAAGCCCTTTTTGCATCAAATCCGATTATCATTTTTGCATATTTGTTGCAAATATAATCTATTTTTCCGAATATTTGTAGAACCGGAATTTTTCCCGTAATTTTGTCCTGCATTTTTGCAGTATGTATATAATGTTAAATGAAAGTTATGTTGGACAAGATGAAAGAAAGGCGTACTATCCGTCGATATACATGTCGGGATGTTCCCGAGGAATTGCTGGAGGAGTTGCTGGAGGTGGCGGCGAAAGCGTCTAATACGGGTAATATGCAGTTGTATAGCGTTGTTGTCACGCGTGACCGGTTGCAGAAAGAAAAGTTGGCGCCGGCGCATTTTAATCAGGCGATGGTTACCGGAGCGCCTGTTGTACTTACGTTTTGCGCCGATGCAAACCGTTTTGTGAGATGGGCTTCGTATCGCAAAGCGGATGCCGGGTTTGATAATTTTCAGACTTTTATGGCTGCCGTTATCGATTCGATGCTGTTTGCGCAGACTTTTTGTGTGGCCGCCGAAGAAAACGGGTTAGGCATATGTTATTTGGGTACTACGACATATAATGCAGCTTCTATCATTGAAGCGCTGGCATTGCCGCGCCTTGTCGTTCCGGTTACTGCGATTACGGCAGGATATCCGGCAGAACCGCTTCCCGAACAGCCGGAGAGGTTGCCCTTAGATGCTATCGTGCATCAGGAACGTTATTCGGATTATACGGAATCGGCTATTGACGTGTTATACAGGGACAAAGAAACATTGGAAACGAATCGCCGCTTTGTGGAAGAAAACGGTAAAGAAACCCTTGCGCAGGTATTTACAGATATCCGTTACACTCGTAAGAATAATGACTTTTTCTCTGATGAATTTCTGAAAGTTCTTAAAACGCAGGGATTTATGTGACTGTGATAAATATGCCGATTTTTTGGATAATAGTGGCGGATTTGTTTTATTTTTTGTTTCTTTGCATGAAAAAATTATTTTGTTATTGTTATGGAGAAGAAAATATTGTTTTTTATTTGTATTGCATTTTTGTCAGGCGGCACGGATGGTTCTGCCTGTACGGGGATTCTGGTAGGGAAAAACGCTTCGGCAGACGGGTCGGTTATGATTTCGTATGCGGCTGATTCTCATACTTTATATGGAGAGATGTATCACTGGCCGGCTGCAAAATGGCCGAAAGGAACAATGCTCGATGTGGTGGAATGGGACACAGGGAGACCGCGCGGGCGGATTGCGCAGGTGGAACAGACTTTTTCCGTTGTGGGGAATATGAATGAAAATCAGGTCGCTATTACCGAAAGTACCTTCGGAGGACGGACGGAGCTGATCGATACGACCGGTATTATTGATTACGGCAGCCTTATCTATATTACGCTTCAACGAGCTAAAACGGCACGTGAAGCGATAAAGATAATGACGGAGCTTGTGGCGGAATACGGTTATTGCAGCGGTGGAGAATCTTTTTCCATTGCAGATAAAAATGAGGCGTGGATAATGGAGATGGTTGGGAAAGGCGCTGGAAATAAAGGTGCCGTATGGGTTGCCATACGTATTCCTGACGATTGTATATCGGCGCATGCCAATCAGTCGCGTATACAGCAGATCTCTTTTGATGACAAAGAAAACTGCATGTATGCTCCCGATGTTATTTCGCTGGCGCGTGAAAAAGGCTATTTTAAAGGGAAAGATAAAGATTTCAGTTTTGCCAAAGCCTATAATCCGTATGATTTCGGTGGGCTACGCGCCTGCGAGGCACGGGTGTGGTCGGTCTTTCGTAAATATGACCCTTCCATGGATAAATATGAGGCGTTTATAAAGGGGGATACGACGAAGACGCCTATGCCGTTGTATATAACGCCTGACCGTAAACTTTCGGTCAGGGATGTGCAGAATTGCATGCGCGACCATTTTGAAGGTACAGATCTGGATATGACAAGCGATGCCGGAGCAGGACCGTATAAAGCGCCTTATCGGTGGAGACCGATGCATTTCAAGGTAGATGGTCGGGAATATCTTAATGAACGGGCAATCGCTACACAGCAGACGGGGTTTGTGATTGTTCCTCAAATGAGGAACTGGTTGCCGGACGCTGTCGGCGGAATCCTGTGGTTTGGCGTCGACGACGCGGATATGGCAGTATTTAATCCTGTTTATGCTTCTGCATTGGCAGTTCCCGAATGTTACCGGACAGGTAACGGGGATATGTATACTTTCTCATGGACATCCGCTTTTTGGATACATAACTGGGTTGCGAATACGGCATACGGTAAATATAACTTTATGATAAAAGATATCCGCAAAGTCCAACAGGAACTTGAAGGTGGATATCAGGATATGATCCCGGCTATTGATAAGGCGGCGGTGGAAATTTATGAAAAAAATCCGGATGAAGCGCGTAAATTTCTTACATGGTTCAGCACAGCGACGGCAGATAATGCTACCAAACGATGGAAAGAACTGGGAGAATATTTGCTTGTGAAATACATTGACGGTAATGTGAAAAAAGAAGAAAACGGATTGTTTAAGCGTAATCCGTACGGATTGCCGGCTTCGCCCGATTTCCCGGGATATGACGAAGATTATTACCGTAAGATCGTAGAGAGCGCCGGCGACCGGCTGAAAGTAAAATGATTGGAACGTTTGTTGTTGAAAGGAGTTTCTTTTACTGATTATAAATATTAAATTACATAATTATGAGAAGGTTGGCATTGTTGACGATTTGTATATTTACCTTTGTGGCGGCCGGTTTTGCACAGGACGGAAGTAAAACGCGGAAAGGTAACAAGGTGCATAGTGGAGTTAATAAGTATAAAGGAGAAAAGGGCGTTTCGTCGGTTGGGGGAATCGTTGGATATGGGATTGATAATAAGACGGCGCTTGCCGGTATTGATTACAGATATAATATTCGGGACAGGATACGTCTTGCATCATCGGTTCTTTATGCTTTGGAAAATGAGGATAGAAGCGCTTTGTATGTGAATGTCGATGCGCATTATCTGGCGCGTGTTACGGATAAAATAACGATATATCCGATCGGCGGACTTGGGGTGTCTGTCTGGAATCTGCGTCTCCCTAAGATTCCTTTGGATTCACCCGAAGCGAACGATTCGGAAACAAACGGTTCGGAAACAAACGATTCGGAAGCGAACGGTTCGGAAGCGGCTGATTCCGAGACTAAAGTGCGTATCGGCCTGAATCTCGGTTTCGGAGGCGAGATGCGCGTTACGAAAGATATAATTGTCGGAGCAGAGTTCAGGTATAATCTTACAAGCGAGCGAATTTACGATCAGGCAATGCTTGTAGCGCGCGTAGCATATTATTTCTGATGATAAGCGTATTCTCCGACCGGACAGCCGTATTTTATATTATGCCTGTACTGATAAATGGCTAAAATCAAGTCTGTCTATGTTTGTTCCGACTGTGGAGCCGAATCGCCTAAATGGATAGGGAAATGCCCTGCTTGCGGGGCATGGAATACATACATTGAGGAGGTTGTGAAAAAAGAACCTGCTATTCGGCTTTCTATTCCCGGTGTGGAGCGAAGCGGCATTGTTAAACCGCTGCTGTTGCGTGAGGTGACATCCGGGGAGGAAGTGCGTCTGGATTTGCACGATGCGGAACTGAACCGTGTGCTTGGAGGTGGCCTCGTGAAAGGTTCGCTGGTACTTATCGGCGGCGAGCCGGGTATCGGTAAATCTACGTTGATATTGCAAACGGCTCTGAAACTTAATGGGTTGCGTTCGCTGTATGTGTCCGGAGAGGAAAGCCTCCGGCAGTTGAAGATGCGTGCAGACCGCCTGTCGGCAGATAACAGTGATACGGATGGTTGCTATATTTTTTGTGAAACAAACCTCGAACAGATTTTTGTGCACGTGAGCAACCTGCAGCCCGATTTGCTGATAATAGATTCCATACAGACGATATTTACGGAAACGGTTGACGCCTCTCCCGGGAGTATTACACAGGTACGCGAAAGCAGCGTTCTGATATTGAAATATGCGAAAGAAACGGGTACGCCTGTGTTGCTGATAGGACATATCAACAAGGAGGGAAGCATTGCCGGACCGAAAGTGCTGGAGCATATTGTCGATACGGTACTTCAATTTGAAGGTGACCGGCATTATATGTATCGTATTTTGCGGAGTATAAAAAACCGGTTTGGAAGCACATCGGAACTTGGCATTTATGAGATGCATCAGAGCGGTCTCCGGCAGGTTGATAATCCGTCGGAGTTGTTGCTTACGGAGAATCGCGACGGACTGAGCGGAATAGCAATTGCGGCGGCGATCGAAGGTGTTCGTCCGTTTTTAATAGAGACGCAGTCGCTGGTGAGTTCCGCTGTCTACGGGACGCCGCAACGCAGTTCGACAGGTTTTGATATCCGTCGTATGAATATGCTGCTTGCCGTTCTTGAGAAACGTGCGGGATTCAAACTTGCGCAGAAAGATGTTTTCTTGAATATAGCAGGCGGTTTGCGGGTGAACGATCCGGCGATAGATCTGTCGATTATCAGCGCTGTATTGTCGTCGAGTCTTGATCTTGCCGTTGAACGAAACGTATGTATGGCAGGCGAAGTCGGGCTGTCCGGCGAGATACGCCCGGTGACCCGTATTGAACAGCGCATCCTGGAAGCGGAAAAACTCGGTTTTTCACGCATTATCATACCTGTAATGAAAGGACTTGACAATCTTAAGACGAAAATCGAAACAGTAAAAGTGAGAAAAGTTGAAGAAGCATTTCGGGCGCTTTTCGGATAATGTTTGTAAATAGAATCCTGATAAGGACGGCCTGTGTTTCGAAGAAAAAATATATGTTTCGTTGAGGAAATGGTAAAGGAACTTCAATTGAGGATTCTTCCGGAAGAAGCGGTTAATGAGCAATCATTGCGCCGCGTTGTTTGTCGTCGGACGGGTGAGAATCCGGAATCGGTAAACGCCGTGCGTGTGTTGAAACGTTCGATAGATGCACGACAGCGGACGGTTTTTGTGAATGTGACACTGAGGGTTTTTATCCGTGAAGAACCTGCGGAGGCCGAATATAAAACGATTGAATATAAGGATGTTTCCGGCAGAAAACAGATTGTAGTAGTTGGCGCCGGGCCGGCAGGACTGTTTGCTGCGCTTCGCCTGATAGAGATCGGATTCAGGCCTGTCGTTATCGAACGGGGGAAAAATGTGCACGACAGGAAAAAAGATATAGCGCGTATAAGTCGTGAACATCTCGTTCTTCCGGAATCCAATTATTGCTTTGGTGAAGGCGGAGCGGGCGCTTACTCCGATGGGAAACTTTATACGCGGAGTAAAAAGAGGGGATCTGTCGACAGGATACTGAATATTTTCTGTCAGCATGGCGCAAGTGTATCTATTCTTTCGGACGCACACCCGCATATCGGAACAGACAAACTGCCGCGTGTGATTGAAAATATACGTAACCGGATTCTTCATTCGGGCGGCGAGGTGCATTTTGAAACCTGTATGGATTCGCTAATTATACGTAATGATGCGGTTATTGGCGTTCATACGCGCGACGATCGCACATTTATAGGGCCGGTGATACTTGCAACGGGACATTCCGCACGAGATGTTTACCGCTATTTTGCTGCGAAACATATCTCGATAGAGGCCAAAGGAATTGCAGTCGGCGTTCGCCTCGAACATCCGCAGGCGCTGATCGACCGGATACGCTATCACAACAGAGATGGACGCGGGAAATATCTTCCTGCGGCGGAATACGGTTTTGTAGCTCAATCGGCAGGTAGAGGCGTCTATTCGTTCTGCATGTGTCCCGGCGGGTTTGTTGTGCCGGCGGCAAGCAGCCCGGAAGAGATCGTCGTAAACGGCATGTCTCCTTCAAACCGAAGCTCGCGATGGGCAAACGCCGGTATAGTAGTGGAAGTTCGCCCGGAAGACTTGCCGGAGTGTGCCGGCCCGGCGTCATTTTTTCCCGATCATTCTCCTGCGGCGCTTCCCGATCAATTGTCCGTGATGCGCTTTCAGGAACAGTTAGAGCGTATTTGCCGCTTTCAAGGAGGAATGAGGCAGACCGCCCCTGCGCAACGAATGGCAGACTTTATGCAAAAGCGTAATTCACCGGATTTGCCGGTATCGTCATATGCTCCCGGATTACAAGTTTCACCGTTACATGAATGGATGCCGGAATTCATCACGTCGCGCCTGAACGAAGGATTCCGTCTATTCGACAAAATCTCCCACGGTTTTTTGACAAACGAAGCTGTTATGATCGGCGTAGAGACACGCACATCGTCTCCCGTCCGTATATTGAGAAACCGGGAGACGATGCAACACATCACCTTGAAGGGATTATATCCTTGCGGCGAAGGCGCCGGCTATGCCGGAGGAATCGTTTCCGCGGCAATAGACGGCGAATTTTGTGCGGAACAAGCCGCCCGCAACTTTTTATTGCTGCAATCCTGCCGTTCCGGATTTTAAAGTAAATATTTGTGCGAATATATTTGGATAATAAAAATGTTTTGTACCTTTGTGTGCGAACACATTTATTTATTAAAATATATAAGAGGTTATGAAGACAATTTTTAAACTTGCAGTTTGTTTTGTAGTATTGTTCAGTTCATGTAGCTCGCCTGGCGACGGATGGATTGAATTGTTTAACGGTAAGGATTTTACCGGTTTTAATCAGCTGAATGGGAAAGCTCCTTACCGTGTGGAAGACGGTATGCTTGTCGGAACTTCGGTGAAAGGTCAGCCGAACAGTTTTATGGCTACCGAACAGGATTATGGCGATTTCATCCTGGAATTTGATGTATTATGTGCTTCGGCGCTTAATTCCGGGGTGCAGTTCCGCAGTGAAAGCCGTCCGGATTATAATAACGGGCGTGTACACGGCTATCAGTGTGAGATAGATCCTTCCGACCGTGCCTGGAGCGGAGGTATCTACGATGAGGCGCGCCGCGGGTGGCTTGTTACGCTGGAAGGGGATGAGCGGGGACGTTCCGCCAGCCGGAAAGACGACTGGAATCATTACCGGATTGAAGCGTTCGGCGATACGATACGCGTCTGGCTTAACGGCGTCAATACGGCAAACCTGCTTGATAATACGACGCTTAAAGGCTTTATCGCATTTCAGGTACACGGCATAGGGAATAATGATGCTCTGGAAGGAAAGGAAATTAAATGGAAAAATATCCGTATCATGACGGATAATATCCGGCAGCATCTTTTGCAGGATGCGTCGGCTCCTGAAATAAACAGGATTCCGAATACCCTTTCTTCGGCAGAGCAGACCGACGGATGGAAGTTGTTGTTTGATGGGCGGTCGAATGTCGGATGGCGTAGCGCCCATAAGGATGTATTTCCCGAAAACGGTTGGAAAATTGCAGACGGCGCTATAACAGTGCTGCGTACTGACGGGAAAGAATCCGCACATGGAGGGGATATTGTGACACAGGATGAATATTCGGCGTTTGAACTGAGCCTCGAATTTAAAATTACGGAAGGTGCAAACAGCGGCATAAAATATTTCGTGACGGAGGGAGAGAAGCAAAAAGGCTCTGCTTTTGGACTTGAATATCAGGTTCTTGACGACGCCGTTCATCCGGATGCAAAGCTCTATACGTCCGTTCCGGGAAGCCGTGCCTGCGCTGGCCTCTATGATTTGATTAAGCCTCAGAATAAGCGTTTTAACGGCGTCGGCCAATGGAATCAGGCCGTTATCAAAGTGTTCCCGAACAACCATGTGGAACAATGGTTGAACGGGTTTAAAACAGTTGAATACGAACGTGGTTCCGAAGCTTTTCGGGAGTTGGTAAAGGGAAGTAAATATGCAGCGAAGGCATATAATGAAAACGGCCGGTTCGGCGAAGCTCCCAAAGGTCATATTTTGCTTCAGGATCATGGAGATGAAGTCTCTTTCCGCAGTATCAAAATAAGGGAATTGAAATAATATAAAAAAAATAATGCAATCTTTTTGCAGGGATACAAAATATATATTATCTTTGCCGGAAATTAAGGAGAATTGATGATGAAGGAGGGGGCAGGCAGTTCCCCTCCTTTTTATAATTATGACAGATAAGGAGTTTATAAAGAGTTTGGTAGAGGAAAAATTGAAAGGTACGAATTATTTCCTTGTAGATGTATCCATCGGTCGGGATAACCTGATAGTTATTGAAATAGATCATGATAACGGCGTAAGTATTGATGATTGTGTTGCATTGAGCCGCTATATAGAAGGGAATCTGGACAGGGAGAAAGAAGATTTTGAACTTGAAGTAGGATCTTCGGGTATAACATCACCATTTAAAAATATCCGTCAGTATGTGAAAAATATAGGGAATGAAGTGGAGATGATGCTGAAGAACGGTATAAAACTCACCGGATTATTAAAAGCGGTCGACGACAGCGGCGTTACAATAACAGTTGAAAAGAAGATTAAATCCGATGATTGCAGACGAAGAACGACGGTAGCGGAAGACCGGACATATTCGTATGATGAAATAAAATACACAAAATATTTAATTAGATTCTAATAAAATTATGGCGAGAAGGAAAGAAGAAACAATCAGTATGATTGATACGTTGGCGGAATTTAAAGAACTTAAGAATATTGATAAAGAGACGATGATTAACGTTCTGGAGGAGTCGTTTCGTAATGTTATTGCTAAGATGTTCGGTACGGATGAGAATTATGATATCATCATAAATCCCGAAAAAGGAGACTTTGAAATATGGCGTAACCGGACGGTTGTCCCGGATGGCAGTTTGGAAGACCCTAATCTGCAGGTGGCATTGAGCGAAGCGCGTGAGATGGACCCCGATTGTGAAGTGGACGAAGAAGTTACGGACGAGGTCTATTTTGAAAAATTCGGACGCCGTGCCATTCTTAACCTGCGTCAGACGCTTGCCTCTAAAATTCTGGAGTTGCAGAAAGACAGTCTTTATTCCCGTTATAAAGAACATATCGGTACGATTGTTTCGGCCGAAGTTTACCAGATATGGAAAAAAGAAATATTGTTGCTCGACGATGAAGGAAATGACCTGTTGCTTCCCAAAACGGAACAGATTCCTTCGGATTTCTTTCGTAAAGGCGAAGCTATTCGCGCTATTATTAAAGATGTAACAAATGATAATAATAATCCGAAAATTATTCTTTCGCGTACTAATAATGTGTTTTTACAACGGCTGTTTGAACTTGAAGTTCCGGAAATAAACGATGGGCTGATCACTATAAAAGCGATTGCACGTATTCCCGGTGAACGCGCTAAAATTGCAGTCGAATCGTACGACGACCGTATAGATCCGGTAGGCGCCTGCGTCGGGATGAAAGGTTCGCGTATACGCGGTATCGTACACGAGTTGCGTAATGAAAATATTGATGTCATAAATTATACGGCGAATACATCCCTGTTTATTCAACGTTCATTAAGTCCGGCGAAAATATCTTCGATACGTGTCAACGAAAGCGAACGGACAGCGGAAGTGTTCCTCCGCCCCGAAGAAGTGTCGCTTGCTATCGGTAAAGGAGGAATGAATATCAAACTTGCCTGCATGTTGACGGATTATAAGATAGATGTGTTCCGTGATATAGACGATGCGGACGAGGAAGATATTTATCTGGATGAATTTGATGATGAAATCGACGCTTGGGTTATTGACGCTCTGAAATCGTTGGGATGTAATACGGCAAAGGCTGTTCTGGATATGTCGATAGAAGATGTTATGGAACGTGCGGACCTTGAAGAACAAACGGTCAGAGATGTATATCGGATATTGTCGGCCGAGTTTGAAGAAGAAGCCGATAATAATGCCCAAGAGGAAGATGCTGCTGATGTAAACACGGAGGAATCCGACACATGACTCGGTACTGATTGCCGAAATGCTGAGTTATAAATGAATCGACAAAAAATGTAATGATATATGCCGGTAAAATTAAATAAAGTAATTAAAGATTTAAATGTGGGGCTGTCTACGGTCGTGGAATACCTCAATAAGAAAGGCTATGAAGTCGAAAGTAATCCCAATGTTAAGATTACGGACGAACAGTTTGATCTGCTGATTAACGAATTTGGCAATGGTTTATCCATAAAAGAAAAGAAAATAATCAAACCGGTTGTATATGGAAATCCTTTGAAAGAAAAGCAAAAACCTCAGGAAATAGAAGAAATAAAAACGAAGATACCTGATTATATAAAACCCCGGATTATAACTAAAGGTAAGATTGACCTTGACGGAAAATCGTTTAAATCGAAATCGTCGTTTTTTAAAGATCTGTTTTCAAAAACGGAAGATAAACCTTCGTATGGTAAACCTTCCGGTGGATTGATAACGGAAATAATGGATGAACCTGAAAAAGTTGCGACAAAGAAAGAAGAATATGCAGTAGTGGCGGAGACCCCTGTTAATGAAACGGTTATCCCGAAATCCGAAACGGATTCCGCACAAGAAAATACTCCGTTGGAAAAGGCCGTTGCTGAAATTGTTCCGGCAGAGGCCGTTGCTGAAGAAAAGAATGAAGTAGAAGTGAATGCGGCGCCCGAACAGACGCCGGGACAGGAAGCTGAACGGGGACAGGAAGCAGAACGGGGACAGGACGATGAATCCGGACAAATACCGGAATTGAAACAGGAACATAAAATAGAACAGGAAACGGAACAAGTGCAGGAGGCTAAGGTACAAGAGGAAATTTCAGGGCAGGAAGAAATGTTGACGTTAAACGTTAGAAAAAAAGAAGATAAAGAAGAGCCATTTCGTCTTAAAAAGCCTTCTATAGAGCCTCATATAAAAGTTACCGGAAAGATAGACCTCTCAGCCATAAACCAGGCGACAAGTCCACGAAAAAAAACTAAGGAAGAAAAAAAACGGGAACGTGAAGAGCGCAGGAGTAAATTCATGGAGCAAAGGAAAGCTCATCCGCATCCGCATCCGCATCCGCATCCGCCACAAGTGAACAAGACTGGCGTCGCCGCATCTTCAAAACCTGCGGAAGCCGCATCCGTTAACGCCGGAAACAAGCATAAACGTAAGCGTATCAAGAAAGAACGTGTCGATGTTAATAATACGCCGGGAACGAACACGCGTAAAGACGACAGGAAACAGCGTATAAAAAGACCCATACGTGCTGAAGTTAATGAGGAAGATGTACAGAAACAGATTAAGGAAACGCTGGCACGCCTGACAAGTAAAAATTCGAAAGGGAAGGGCGCTAAATATCGCCGCGAAAAGCGGGATGCCGCCGCTCATCGCGAACAGGAACTGTTGGAAGTAGAAAGGCGTGAAAGCAGAGTCCTTAAAATAACCGAGTTTGTGACGGCCAATGACCTTGCGAATATGATGGATATGCCTGTAACGCAGATAATATCCACTTGTATGAGTATCGGTATGATGGTATCTATCAATCAGCGTCTTGATGCGGAAACGATTAATATTGTGGCGGATGAATTCGGCTTTACTACCGAATATGTAAGCGCGGAAGTGGTCGAAGCCATAACGGAAGAAATGGACAAGGAAGATGACTTGGTCCCCCGTCCGCCGATTATTACGGTGATGGGACATGTTGACCACGGTAAGACATCGTTGCTTGATAACATACGCAAGACGAATGTTATTGCCGGTGAGGCGGGAGGCATTACGCAACATATCGGGGCATATAATGTAAAATTGCCGAATGGACACCATATCACGTTTTTAGATACTCCCGGACACGAAGCGTTTACGGCTATGCGTGCACGGGGAGCGAAAATGACGGATATCGTCATTATTATTGTTGCGGCAGACGATCATGTGATGCCGCAGACAGTCGAGGCTATTAATCACGCATCAGTGGCGGGCGTTCCCATTGTATTTGCAATAAACAAGATAGATAAGCCGCATGCAAATCCTGAAAAGATAAAGGAAGAACTGGCTAATATGAACTATCTGGTGGAAGATTGGGGCGGGAAATATCAGAGTCAGGAAATATCGGCCAAACAAGGCATCGGAATGCCGGATTTGCTCGAAAAAGTATTGCTTGAAGCGGATATGCTGGAGTTGAAAGCCAATCCCGAACGGAGGGCTACGGGGTCAATTATCGAATCGTCGCTTGATAAAGGACGGGGATTT
Source organism: Tannerella sp. (assembly GCA_031283785.1). The sequence continues at coordinate 40,170 of JAITBC010000160.1, forward strand.
GTGTCAACCGTTCTTGTAAGTAACGGGACACTGAAGCAAGGTGATATTGTGTTGGCGGGAACACATTTCGGACGTATCAAGGCGATGTTCAATGAGCGTAATCAGCGGATAGAACAGGTGATGCCGTCCGAACCGGCTATTATACTCGGTCTTGACGGAGCGCCTCAGGCCGGCGATACGTTTAATGTTCTTGATACGGAACAGGAAGCGCGCGAGATTGCATCACGCCGCGAACAGCTACAGCGCGAACTGGGACTTCGTACGCAAAAACGCTTCGGTCTTGAAGAACTTGGGCGTCGTCGCGCACTTGGCGATTTCCATGAATTGAATTTGATCGTAAAAGGTGATGTCGACGGATCTGTCGAAGCCTTGTCGGATTCGTTGATAAAACTGTCGACGGAAAAAATTCGAGTGAATGTAATACATAAAGCGGTCGGTCAGATTTCGGAATCGGATATCTCTCTTGCAGAAACGGCGGATGCCGTTATCATCGGGTTTCAGGTGCGCCCCTCAGCGCAAGCACGTCGCATGGCGGAAAACGAAGGCGTTGAAATGCGCTTATATTCAATTATTTATGATGCTATAAACGATGTTAAGGATGCAATGGAGGGTCTCTTGTCGCCGGAAATACGCGAAGACATCTGCGGCGAAGTTGAGGTATTGCAGGTATTTAAAATCACCAAGGTAGGAACAATTGCCGGATGTATCGTTAAAGAAGGTAAGATCAGGCGTACGAACAAGGTGCGGGTCGTTCGCGACGGTATCGTTGTTCATACCGGGGAACTGGGTTCGCTGAAACGTTTCAAGGACGAAGTTAAAGAGGCTGTTTCCGGTCAGGATTGCGGGATATATGTTAATAATTATAATGATATACAGATTGGCGATATCATTGAACCGTTTGATCAGGTAGAGATAAAGAAAACGTTATAAATACATGCAATGAATTGGTTGGATATTGTAATTTTGTTTATTGCAGGAGCCGGATTGCTGAAAGGTTTGTACGATGGCGTCATCAAACAGGTGGCATCGCTCGTCGCTATGATTATCGGTATTTACCTGTGTAACGGATCGGCAGAATGGGTTCGTGGTTACCTGGCGAAATTGGAATGGATTCCGCCGCATATGGCGGTAATGACAAGTTATATACTCGGCTTTATACTGGTTGTCGGAATCATTGTGCTGGTGGGGATTGTCGTTCATCGGATCGTCAGCGTAACCCCGCTGAGCATATTTAATCATATCGCGGGAGGATTGTTGGGTTTGTTGATGATGATATTATGTATTAGTCTTATGCTGAATGTTATAGAGATGTTTGACCGTAATTCCGTAATATTATCGCATGGGTTGAAAGTAGAATCTCATTTTTATTTTTTCATAAAAGATATAATCCCAACATTCTTCCCCGGGAATATTTTCGTGCAGAACGGTTGATATTAAAAATTTTCGGAAAAATGGAAGAACAGGATAAATTATTAAATGAGGTAACTTCCGGCGAATATAAATATGGCTTTACAACGGATATAGAAACGGAAGTTATTCGTCGTGGGCTTGACGAAGATATCATACGTACGATTTCGCAGAAAAAAGAAGAACCCGTATGGATGCTTGATTTTCGACTGAAAGCGTTTCGCTGCTGGCAGACGATGGAAATGCCTGTATGGGCGCACTTGAATATCTCTCCTATTGATTATCAGGACATTATATATTATGCTGATCCTAAAGGGAAAAAAAAGCCCGGAAGCATTGACGAAGTCGATCCGGAATTGTTAAAGACTTTTGACAAGCTTGGTATACCTCTTAATGAACGGAAGATGCTGAGTGGAATGGCCGTCGATGCGGTCATGGATAGCGTCTCTGTGAAGACGACATTTAAAGAGACGCTTGCGGAGAAAGGAATTGTTTTTTGTTCATTCAGCGAGGCCGTCAGGCATCATCCGGATTTGGTGCAGAAATATATGGGCAGCGTTGTCGCTTATCATGATAACTTTTTTGCCGCACTTAACTCGGCCGTATTTTCCGACGGCTCTTTTGTTTATATACCCAAGGGTATACGTTGCCCGATGGAATTGAGTACTTATTTTCGTATAAATGCGGCAAATACCGGACAGTTTGAACGTACGCTGATCGTTGCCGACGACGATTCGTATGTCAGCTATCTGGAGGGTTGTACGGCTCCCCGGCGCGACGAAAATCAACTTCATGCCGCTATCGTGGAAATTGTGGCAAAAAATCATGCCGAGGTGAAATATTCTACCGTTCAAAATTGGTATCCCGGCGATAAAAACGGGAATGGCGGTATCTATAATTTTGTGACGAAGCGCGGACTCTGCAAAGGCGAGGGGAGTAAAATTTCCTGGACACAGGTAGAAACCGGCTCGGCTATTACATGGAAATATCCGTCATGCATTTTGGCCGGCGATAATTCTGTTGGAGAATTTTATTCCGTCGCAGTGACCAACAATCACCAGCAAGCCGACACGGGTACGAAGATGATTCACCTGGGACGTAATACCCGCAGTACAATCGTCTCGAAAGGTATATCGGCCGGATGTAGCCGTAACAGTTACCGCGGATTGGTGAAAATCGCTTCCCGCGCCGAGAATGCCCGTAACCATAGCCAGTGCGACAGTCTGCTGTTGAGTTCCGCCTGTGGAGCGCATACTTTCCCGTATGCCGATATACAGAACGAAACGGCAGTAGTAGAGCATGAGGCTACGACTTCGAAGATTAACGAAGATCAACTTTTTTATTGTAACCAGCGCGGGATTGACACGGAAAAAGCCATAAGCCTTATTGTCGGCGGTTATACACGCGAAGTGATGAATAAGTTGCCGATGGAGTTTGCGGTCGAAGCGCAGAAATTATTAGCCGTCTCATTGCAAGGGAGCGTGGGATGAGACAACGCATTTTTTTCTGACGGTCGGGCTTTGCCGGTCGTCTTATTGACGGACTGTCGGGTTTGTTGAATTAGATAAAGATTGATATGAAATGAATGATATATTGTTGGAAATAAAAAATCTGCATGCAGAAATAGAAGGTAAAGAAATATTAAGAGGAGTAAATCTTACCGTTAAAACCGGAGAGATTCATGCAATAATGGGGCCTAACGGCTCCGGTAAAAGCACGTTAAGCAGTGTGCTTGTCGGCAATCCGGCATTTACGGTGACGAAAGGGACGGTGAGCTATAAAGGAAAAGATTTATTGGCATTGCCGCCCGAACGCCGTAGCCGTGAAGGTCTGTTCCTTAGTTTCCAGTATCCGGTGGAGATCCCCGGTGTGAGTATGGTTAATTTCATGCGTGCCGCAGTAAATGCTCATCGCGAATATAAGGGTGAAGATCCGGTGTCGGCGACCGATTTTCT
>JAITBC010000198.1 GCA_031283785.1 Tannerella sp.
AATTTTTGGAAATCAAGGGACAGTATGCCGTCAACTACTGGGAGGGATTCAACTCAAACTGGGATAAAAGAGTTCAACTCTATCTCAACGACGGCACTCCCGACCCTCAGACGCAAAGCAAGTCAACGCTGACCGAGAGGACGGACAGAAGCCTGCGAACCATGCTGAACGGAAGCGCCACTTTCAATCACTCTTTTGACCAAATACACAATATAAAGTTTATGGCAGGCTATCAGCAGGAATCTTTCTGGAACAGGTGGCATTCCGGATACAGGGAAGTATTTCCCTTCCCCGATTATCCGGTCTTAAACGCCGGAGGACAGGAAAATCAAAAATCGAGCGGTTCGGCTTCCGATTATGCCTTGCAATCCGTATTCGGCCGAGTAAACTACAATTTCAAGGAGAAATACCTGTTCGAAACGACTTTGCGTTACGACGGTTCATCAAGGTTTGCCGACGGTCATAAATGGGGTGTTTTCCCGTCAGTGTCGGCCGGTTGGAGAATAAGTGAAGAAAGTTTCTGGTCGGACCTCAAAACGACGGTCAATAATCTGAAGTTAAGAGTTTCTTACGGACAATTGGGCAATCAGAACACTTTAAACGGTTATTATCCGGCACAGTCTGTAGTCAACCTGGGAACGAATTATATCTTTGACAAGAACATCACTTCCGGCGCTGCCATCACGGCTATGGCCAATGGTTTGATAAGCTGGGAAACAACCACATCGACAAACCTGGGGCTGGATATCAACCTGTTCAACAAATTAGAGATAAACGCCGAATATTATTACCGCCGGACAGACGACATCCTGCTTAACCTGAGTATCCCGTTAATTATCGGTTTGTCGGCTCCCGCACAAAACGCCGGAAAACTCGAAAACAGAGGCTGGGAACTAGGAGCAACATATAACGATAAATTCGGTGATTTTAATTTCAGTGCAATGTTCAATATATCCGACGTCAAGAATAAGATTCTTGACCTGAAAGGAATTAACGAAACAGGCATAACGGTAAACAGGGAAGGTTATTCCATGTATTCCTTATACGGATATGAAACCGACGGCTATATTGTCCCGGAAGACTATGACAGTGACGGGAATTATACGGGAGCTACTCAAATAGGCAACTTCGGCCCGGGCGATATAAAGTATAAGGACCAACCGACGGTCGATACCGATGGAGACGGCGTACTCGATGCAGGCGATGGCGTTATAAACACTTCGGATTACGTGATTATGGGCAGTACTATTCCAAGATACAGTTTTGGCTTGAGCCTGTTTGCCGAATATAAAGGCATTGATTTGAATATCCTGTTTCAGGGAATAGGAAAAGCCGACGGTTACGTATGGGGACACTCGATCGGTTCGTTCTACGAAGGCGGTTCCATGCCGGAAATAGGCAAAGATTACTGGACGCCCGAAAACAGAGATGCTCAATTTCCCAGACTGGCTTTCAATAACAGTAACAACCAGCAAAACTCATCTTTCTGGGTTAAAAACGCAGCTTACCTGCGCATGAAAAACCTTCAGTTAGGTTATACAGTTCCTAAAAACTGGACTTCCAAAGCAGGTATTTCCAATCTGAGATTATTTATGAGCACGGATAATTTGTTTACAATATCCAAGTTTTGGAAATATTTTGATGTGGAATCGCCTGTATTAACGGGATATGGTAATTTCTATCCAATCATGCGTACAACGACTTTCGGTATCGATTTAAGGTTCTAAACATAAAAATATATCATCATGAAAAATTTTATAATTTCTATAAGTATCATATTGTTTGCATCTTGCAGCGACTTTCTGGATAAAGCGCCTCTGGATTCGCCGTCCGACAAGACCTTTCTGGCAAACGAAACGGAAATGCAAATGGCGGTTACAGGCTGTTATACCCCTCTGTGGACAGAATGGGAAGGAATGCCGTTCTTCCTCGCATTCGAGGAATTGTCGGATAACGGTTGGGACAGGAATACAAACGATGTACAAAAACTGTCGCAGGGAGCGAATGACGCCAAAAGTTCTTTCGTCGAAAGTATCTGGCGAACCTGCTATCAGGGTATCACCCGATGCAATTACCTTATCAATAATTTGGCCAAAGTTACCGGCGTGAGCGAAACGGTCATCAATCAAGCAAAAGCGGAGGCGCAATTTTTACGTGCATACTATTATTCTTATCTGATAGATCTCTACGGCGACGTCCCATTGATACTGGAAACCGTCACGCTCGACAATGCCGAAATACCGCGCTCTCCCAAAGCCGACGTTCTGACCCAGATTTTCAAAGACTATGACGAAGCGGCTGCCGTCCTCGGAACTGCCAACAAACCCACTTCGGGACGGGCAACGAAACCGGCGGCTTTGGCGCTAAAGGCAAGAATCGCTCTTTACAATGAGAAATGGGATGTAGCCATCGCTGCCGCTTCCGAAGTAATGAGAATGGAAGGCTCGGAAACAGGTTTGAATCCGAGTTTTCCCAATTTGTTTACATACGAAGGTCAGGACTCAAAGGAAATCATGTTTTCGATTCAGTTCCTGTTCGGCCAGAAAGTACATCCGATATTCAGGCTCTTCGGAGGAAGAAGCGGCGGCGGTCATGCCAACAAGGTCCCCTCGTATCAGTTAGTCGACTCCTACCCGTGCAGCGACGGGCTTCCGATTGACCAGTCGTCGCTGTACAATCCCGCCAAGCCATGGGAAAACCGCGACCCGCGTCTGGCATGGACATTAGCCCTGCCCTCTTCCGGCTACATCGACTGGACGAACGAACCGGGATGCATTTTTCAGGGTTTCCAGTTCGAAACGCACCGGGATAGCGTAAAATGCTTTAATTATCATACCTCTCCGCCATCATATGTTGACAATCAGGATGCTTTAAACGCTTATGCCTCATTCAGCGGCATCAACTGGCGGAAATACGTGAACGACCGGAACTACAGCGACGTCAATAATTGCGATAACAATATCATCGTTATCCGTTATGCTGAAGTACTGTTGATTTATGCCGAAGCCAAAGTGAAAGCCGGACAGGTCGACAATTCGGTCTATGCTGCCCTCAATAAGGTAAGGGCGCGTGCGGGAATGCCCGATATTACCGAAACAGACCCCAATGAACTGTTTTATGCCATTGCAAGAGAGCGACGTCACGAACTGTCGGGCGAAGGCCATAGATTTTCCGACATACGCAGATGGAAAATCGCGGAAAAGGTGATGAACGGCTATCTGTTGGGAAGAATGCAAAAATCGTATCCGGCCAAGGCGCCCGTTATTGATAAATGGGGAACGCCCGATTATGCAGCGGCAGGAATACCGATTGCTTCGGACGTAAACGATCCGAATGTATCAATGCGTACCGTCGACTTGAGGACTTTCAATCCCAACAAGGATTACCTGTGGCCTGTCCCTTATATTGAACGCCAGACAAATCCGGCTTTAACACAAAACCCCGGATGGGAATAAACAGGTATTTTAAATGCTAATTGAAAATTAACCTTAACCTGACAGGTTGCAGGAAACCTGTCAGGCCAGGGTTAAATCATAAAAAATAAATTAAATCATTATGAAAAATAGAAAGAAACAGAGCCGCAGAGATTTTATAACCCGTTCCGGTATCGGGACGCTGGGTCTGATAGCTGGAACATCCGCAGGCTGGGGTGCGACACGGTCTGAAAATCATAGTGAAGATAGCGATGAGAATGAGACCTATCAGTTCACCCGGAAAATTCCGGTTGGCGACACGTATGATATTGTGGTTATGGGCGGAGGGCCGGCCGGCATTTCTGCGGCCATTTGCGGCGCACGTTC
>JAITBC010000254.1 GCA_031283785.1 Tannerella sp.
GCCCAAGCCTTCAAGATATAAATGCAACGCCTGCTTCTTCATTGATTCGGGCTTTGCTGTTGATTTTATTTCAACCGTATAATTACAACCACACTCTTTACACTTGTAGCGTTGCCGACTTTTGATTATGCCTGACTTAACGCTTTTTTCACATGAACATTTCGGACATTTCATAACATAACTTTTTGAGGACAAAGATACGAATATATATTTAATTAGCAATGCCAAAAAAATTACGCGCATCTTTTTATTGTTTTATACGGATATATTCCGTACATTTGCCGCAACAAAAAATCAAAATCGAATGGAAGAATTTGGCGATTGGTTGTATCTGATTATTATAATTATTGCCGGAATTAGCAGTTTAATCGGAACAATAAACAAAAAGAGTAAAGAGACTGCAGAAAGAAGGCAACCGCGTGAAATCATTACGGAAGACGCAGAAGAATGGACTGATTGGAAAAATGAAGACGCCCGGTACGACGACACGGAAATACCGCAACCGGTTTTTGCTGAAAAACAGCCGGCCAACTCCTTAAGACGAGCGGTCGTCACGCCTGATTTACATGCGCGGCAAAACGTATTTTCCAATTACGGTCACTCATTTAAAACGCAGGACAACGACTATTCCACATTCGAGAAAAGAACAGGACACGCCGCTCCATCGGACTTTTATACGGAAGATGATGATAACACGTCGATTACGTTCGAAGACCTTCCGGCAAACACGGAAGAATGGCGCAAAGCCTTCGTCTATAATGAGATCTTCAAACGTAAATACTAAATGCCACATATAAAACTAATCATATTTGATTTAGACGGAACACTGCTAAATACGATATCTGATCTCGCTTACAGTACAAATTATGCGCTGGAAAGAAACGGATTTCAGGTACATCCGATAGAGGCCTACAAATATTTTGTCGGTAATGGTATTAACAAATTATTTGAACGAGCGCTTCCCGAAGGCGGAAAAACGGAAGAAAATATAATCAGGATACGAAGAGAGTTCCTGTCGTATTATGATAATCATAACACGGAATATACCCAACCTTACGAAGGAATACCCCAGCTACTGAAATTTGTACAGTCAAAAAGCTTGAAAACGGCTGTAGCATCAAATAAATACCAGCAGGCAACGGAAAAACTTATCAACAGGTTTTTCCCTGAGATAAAGTTTTCATCCGTCTTGGGACAGCGTGAAGGAATACCCATAAAACCGGATCCGGCAGTTGTATACGAAATTCTCAGGGTTGCCGCTGTTCCGGCCGCAGAAACTCTGTATATAGGAGATTCGGGCGTCGACATAAAAACCGCTTTAAACAGCGGCGTTACGCCTGTCGGCGTCACATGGGGATTCCGTCCGCGTTCCGAACTCGAAACTAACGGGGCTGCATATATTGCGGAATCCACAACGGATATAATAAAATTAATCAACAGTTGAGTTATATTCTAAACATTATTTATATATACGACAAGGCACCGGCAGGAAAAATAAATGGGATTCATCGTTCTTCCCCGAAAAAAAACTTTTTTCATCCGTATGCGCTTGGAAATCCGGAATTTTCATGTAATTTTGCAGGCGTTTTTTAGAAGTTTACATACATTTAATTGTAGAGAATCATGACATTCAGGAAAATCACGGCCGAAGAGGCCGCTTCTTATGTAAGGCATAACGACAATATAGGATTCAGCGGATTTACTCCCGCCGGTTGTCCAAAGAGCGTTCCTCAGGCTATCGCTAAAAGAGCTGAAGAAGAACACAAAAAAGGAAATCCATTCGCTATCGGCATGTTTACCGGAGCCTCAACGGGCGATGCTATCGACGGTGCATTAGCCAGGGCAAAAGCCGTCAAATTCCGTACGCCGTACCAGTCAAATAAAGATCTGCGTACATTACTGAATTCAAACGGGACACATTATTTCGACATGCACCTTTCCGAGATAGCGCAAAGCCTTCGTTACGGATTTTTGGGGAACGTAGACGTCGCTATTATAGAAGCTGCCGATGTGACGGACGACGGTGAAATCATCCTGACCGAAGCGGCCGGTATTTCACCGACAATCTGTCGCTTAGCCGACAAAATCATTGTTGAACTGAACCATTTTCATCCGAAAGAAATACGGGGTATGCATGATATCTATGAGCCTGCCGATCCGCCTCTACGCCGGGAAATACCGATATACACGCCATCCGACCGCATAGGAGTACCCTACCTGAAAGTGAATCCGGACAAGATCGTCGGCATCGTGGATACGAACAACGGATCCGACGGCAACAAGTTCTCACCGCTTGACGAGGTCACCCTGACTATCGGCAAAAATGTTTCGGACTTCCTTGTCTGCGAAATGAACGCAGGCCGTATCCCAACATCATTCCTGCCTGTGCAAAGCGGAGTCGGCAATGTTGCCAATGCCGTATTGGGAAGTATGGGTGAAAATAAAGAGATTCCGGCATTCAACATTTATACGGAAGTTATTCAGGATGCCGTTATCAAATTAATGAATGAAGGCCGTGTCAAATTTGCCAGCGGTTGTTCTTTGAGCGTAAGTCCCGACGTACTGAAAGAGGTTTATAGCCGTCTCGACTTCTTTAAAGATAAAATATTATTACGACCGGAAGAAATATCCAACAATCCCGAAGTTGCCCGCCGCTTGGGATTGATAACCATTAACACGGCGCTTGAAGTGGACATATTCGGGAATATCAATTCAACGCACGTTCTCGGCACAAAAATGATGAACGGGATTGGCGGCTCCGGAGATTTCACACGCGCGGCATACCTGTCGATATTCACTACGCCGTCAACAGCCAAAGACGGTAAAATAAGCGCGTTCGTACCCATGGTATCACACCTCGACCATAGCGAACATTCCGTAAAAGTAATCATAACCGAGCACGGAGTGGCCGATCTTCGCGGGAAATCACCCGTCCAGCGGGCACGCGTCATCATTGACAATTGCGTGGACCCTGCATATCGCCCGCTTCTCGACAACTATCTCAGTATGGGAATAAAGGGACACATGCCCCAAAATCTTAATTGCTGCTTTGCCTTCCATCAGGAATTTGCAAAAAGTGGAGATATGCATAACGTCGATTGGAAAAATTACTCATAAAGAGCATTACAAACATGTTTTCCCGTGAAAACATGTTTGTACTTAACGAGTACAGACCGAATAATCAAGTGTATGATAAGTTATATTAACGTTAAAAGAGTATTGTATTTTTAAACAGAAGGAAGAATAATTGGAGAAATTAACGATGCTAAAGGCTGCCCAATTCCTGAAATACGGCTCCCTATAATGGTAAAAACATTGGATGGAACAGTTGCTTTTATCTGAAAGAAGAAGTTATTACTAAAGGTTACAAAAGTGTTTTTGAAAAGAAAATAATACATAATCCTGTTATTATTGATTCAAATGCGATAAAATATAAAGTACAGAATGTCGAAAATCCGGGATATACAAATATCCTGTGGGGATTAAATATTTTTCAGGAAGGAACAATTCATGTAAGAACAGTATTGCAAAAAATCAAGAAACTGAACCTGGATGAGTTCAATATTCTTGCATTTTAACAGACAGTCCGGAAATTATGCGGGTTTTAATCTATAGTCACCGCAGATAAACCCGGAAGCATCTGTGGTTTTAGTGTGGAACGGAACGGTGAAAAAATATCGCAACCTGTGTTACAGCAGCGTACCGGATGCAAGGCTAAGGGGCAGGGACGACAATTCGCTCCTGTCGAAGTCCTGTGACCCTCCGGAGGGAAAAACTGTGGCAGACAACCTCTCTTTGCAAGGGAAAGCTGTCCACCTTTTTTTCATCCAAACCCCAAAGCGGAAAATACCGGCTGTAGAACCGCATGTCTTCCTCTATCGTACGGCCGGATATTTTTCATAGCACCTCAAAAAAAAGATTTAACCCTTTTTCTTATCCAGAACTCAGGTTATTATCGGGGAAACATGTTTTGTTTTTGCCGGATTCCACAAGGGTTTAGAGAAAAAAAAGTAAATGCCGCCGTTCTGGCAGCATTTACCCCAATTGCGATATTTTTCTGAAATCTTACACGTTTCACAACGAGCATATTTCCACGGGTGTATATAATTTGATTAGTCACTAAAACTATTATTATTCTTACTCTCTCATCATCTAATGTTTATATAACAACAAAATATCAATTTTCCCGAAATACTATATATCTCTCTATATATAATCAATCTATTCTAACATATGTAATTTTATGAAGACCCGTCTGTCCATTACCACTGGCCGATTTACCATATTCCTTATTGACAACAGTCCTGTCATCCTATGATAAACTACACTAAATACACCAGCAACAGTAATTCTCTCTTACAAAGTTTCCATTATTACAACATTGTTTGCATCTCCAATTCATTATTTATGGTACAAAAGTCCGAATAACTTTTAAAATAGAAAAATTATTTTAGTTAATTATCTTTAAAAGCCTGTTTTTTTATCTATAATATACTCCGGGCGGTCTTTTATTTCATCAAAAAGAACGCCTATATATTGGCCAAGTACGCCGATCGTCAGTAGTTGTATGCCTCCAAAAAAGACAACAACCGTCATAATAGATGTCCATCCGATTTCCGCGTTACTGAATCCGTAAATTTTGCCAAGCGTAGACCAGACGGCAAGTATTATCCCGACAATGAAGGCAAAAAAGCCCAAGCCAATAGCAATCAACAATGGCTTCTTTGAAAAATACAACAATGCGGTCGAGGCAAATTTTATCATTTTCGAAAATGGATATTTCGTTTCGCCGGCAAACCGGGCTTTTCTTTCATAATAAAACGGGACTTGCGTAAAACCCATCCAAGTGACTAAGCCGCGAATATATTTACCATGTTCACGCAACCTGCAAAACTGATCCATTATTTTGCGGTCTATAAGCCTGAAATCTCCGGTATCCAGCGGAAATTTGACTTCGCTCATACGGTTTATAAACCGGTAAAAGAATTTTGCAGACATACGTTTAAAGAAACTCTCCTTATCCCTCGACTTACGAACGCAATAAACGACATTCGCCTTTTCCCGTTCGCAAAGCTCAAGAATTTCAGGGATTAATTCGGGAGGATCCTGCAAATCGGCATCCATAATGACTGCCCAATCCGCATCACAATGATGTATACCTGCCGAAACAGCCGGCTGATGCCCGAAATTGCGCGAGAAATGTAACACCTTGACCCGTTTGTCTCCGGCAGCTATCTCATTCAACAAATGATACGTATTATCCGAACTTCCATCATTTATATATATAATCTCCGTATCGCACAAAAGCGTATCCAGAACCGACCTCGTACGTTTATACGATTCGACAATAACAACATCTTCGTTGTAACATGGAATAATAAGAGACAGTTTTGACATATTATTTATTTATCCATCCATTCTTCGTCGTCACAGAATAATTGCAAGCGACAATAACGTGTTCCCGATACCCTTGATATAATATATTCTTTTTAACGACCCGTTCTGTCATGTCCATACCTTTCTATTATACGACCAACTTCCTCTTTATCCAGTTCTTTAACATTAGTAACAGTAAAAACTTCCGATAAAAAGTTTCCATACAGATTACATTCGTTTATCACATTCTCCAGTATTTTCCTGATATCGGTTCTTACCGGTATCAGGAAAACAAGTTCCACATATTTATCGCCTATCGTAAGACGCTCTATCTCACAATTATCTTTCGGCAATAAATATCCGAATTCCTTTTCTATCACTTCACGTTGGTAGTCAAGGAACACCTCTCCTCCGAATGAGAGTATCAACACATAAAAGCGCAATTTCCCGTCTTTACCGCCTAAACCCGTAGATATATAAACCTGTTTTTCCCCCGATAATTCCGATTCGAGCGTAATACGACTTTCCATCAACGCCATATACGCCCAGTTAATAAGTTGCGGATCGGGATTCTGCAGATACTTTTCCAATACCCTGTAAGCGCGTACCTGCTTCGATGACGCTAAAATCGAAAGAATCCGTTTCTTTTCATCCCTCGATAATTCGTCACTCCGCAAATCAACTATATACCTCTGATAATCATCATCTTTCATGCTGTCTATATCCTTGCGTATACGGTCTGAATATTTGAAATACGCCATTTGCTGCTCCACCGGAACACGATGCTCCAGAATATGAAAATGTCCTTCCATATTCCGGAAAGATTCGTAAAACCGTCTAAATATATCTTCCTGCTCCTTCATGTTCTTTTATCTTTTTTGAGTAATTAATCCCGCAACAAAAATACACTTTTTTATCAAGGAATGCAAATAATAAAGATCAGTTCTTCTATCGGCATATCGGATTTCATTATTCTTTCTTTCCCGGAATGTGCGCATGCGTTTAACAGCAATGCGAATATCGTTAATGACAAATATTTCATAATATAATTTCATCCGGATTTAAATGCTTGTCACATGACTGAAATCATCTTTATTAAAAAGATGTATCTGTTTGTCCGGCGAGTTGGCAACCGGAACCACATTGAGCTAAACATCCGTTTGGACATTCAGAATTAATTTCCTCTGCCAGCGCCTCTACATTGGCCAATGCCACATCTGATAGAGTTACTTCATTCTTCATATTCCGGCTCACGTTCCAACCTGTCGCCACCGGCAATACTGATTCTCCATTGACCGCTTTCCACTGTAAAAAAAAGTTTTTTCATCTCCTGCGTTTGGAAAATTCGAGTTTTTCATGTAGTTTTGCCTTCCCAAAAATTAATTTATGGAGGTAAAAAGTGCAAAATTTGTAATCAGTAATACCGATGTCGGAAAGTGTCCGGCAGAGACTTTACCTGAATACGCCTTTATCGGTCGCTCGAATGTCGGGAAGTCATCGCTTATTAATATGCTTACAAACAATAAGCATCTGGCTATGACATCGCAGACGCCCGGTAAAACGCAGTTGATTAATCATTTTATAATAAACGATAAATGGTATCTCGTAGACCTGCCGGGATACGGATACGCGCAAAAAGGTAAAAAAGGACGCGAAAATATCCGGAAAATAATAGAAAGTTATATACTTGATCGCGAACAGTTGACAAATCTTTTCGTTCTTATCGACTGCCGTCACGAACCGCAAAAGATAGACCTCGAATTTATGGAATGGTTAGGTGAATCCGACATCCCTTTTTCAATAATCTTTACGAAAACCGACAAAATAAGCAAAAGCAAACTGTCGGAAAACATTGATATCTATCGTAAAAAGATGCTTGAAAACTGGGAGGAACTACCCCCTGTATTTATTTCGTCGTCGGAGAAAAAAGAAGGACGCGAAGAAATTCTTGACTATATCGACCATATTAATTCATCCTTCGACTAAAAGTTGCTTACATATGAATTAGCTAATCACGATCACCTATATTTATGAAAGTATGTATCGCTGAAAAACCAAGCGTAGCGCGCGAGATAGCCGAAGTTCTCGGAGCCACCCGGAAAATGGAGGGGTTTATGGAGGGAAACGGCTATCAGGTATCATGGACATTCGGACATTTATGTACACTTAAAGAACCGCAGGATTATTCTCCCGACTGGAAACAGTGGAGCGTACGTTTTTTGCCGATGATACCGCCCCGCTTTGGCATAAAACTTATCGACAATCCTACTTATCGCAAACAGTTTAAGATACTTGAAACGCTCATTCAAAATGCGGAAGAAGTAATCAATTGCGGAGACGCCGGCTTGGAAGGCGAACTGATACAACGCTGGGTCATGCAGAAAGCCGGATGTAAATGCCCCGTACGACGCCTCTGGATATCATCCCTTACGGAAGATGCCATACGAGAAGGATTCCGGACGTTGAAGGATCAGGATGAATACCGGCATCTCTATGAGGCGGGACTCTCGCGCGCCATCGGCGATTGGATTCTCGGCATGAACGCCACACGTTTGTATACATTATATTATGGTCAAAACAAACAGGTCTTATCCATAGGGCGCGTACAGACACCGACACTTGCGCTAATCGTAAAACGCCAAAAAGAAATTGAAAATTTCAAACCGGAACCTTATTGGGAATTAAAAACCGTCTACCGCAAAACAACGTTTTCTTCGTCACACGGGAAATTCTCAAAGAAAGAGGAAGGTGAAGAGTTATTACAAAAAATAACGGACAAACTTTTTACCGTTACGGACATCACCAAAAAGAAAGGGAAAGAGGCAGCGCCACGATTGTTCGACCTGACGTCTTTGCAAGTCGAATGTAACAAAAAATTCTCATTCTCCGCCGATGATACGCTGAAATTGATACAATCGCTTTACGAAAAGAAAGTAACGACTTATCCGCGTGTAGACACAACGTTTCTGAGCGAAGATTTATATCCTAAAATTCCGCAGATACTTTGTGGGCTAACCGATTATGCAACGCTTACCGCCATGTTGTTGACGACTAAAATTCCTAAATCAAAAAAGGTCTTCGACAACACAAAAGTTACCGACCACCATGCCATTATACCGACAGGAATGCCGCCACGGAACCTCTCCGGTAATGAGCGACGGGTCTATGACCTTGTTACACGGAGATTCATCGCCGTATTTTATCCCGACTGCGAAATATCAACAACAACCGTATTGGGAGAAGTAGAAGATGTTAAATTCAAAGCTACCGGCAAACAGATTCTCCGACCGGGCTGGCATGTGGTTTTCGAGAAACAGCCTGTGGACAGAGACCCGTTCGACGAGAGGGGGGAACCGGGCAATAGCAGTAATGAGCAACGTCCGACTGAAGAAAACGCCGTATTGCCGAATTTTACAAAAGGTGAAAGCGGCCCGCACAAACCGGACTTCGCAGAAAAATGGACGACACCGCCCAAACCATATACCGAAGCGACCCTTTTACGTGCCATGGAAACAGCCGGAAAATTTGTCGACAACGATGAACTGCGTGATGTACTGAAAGAAAACGGTATCGGCAGGCCGTCAACACGCGCCGCCATCATAGAAACATTATTCAAACGTAACTATATACGTAAGGAACGTAAAAACCTGTATGCAACATCGACAGGTGTAGAACTTACCGACACCATACAGGAAGAATTGCTGAAAAGTGCAGAACTAACCGGCCTGTGGGAAAAAAAACTGCGTCAGATAGAACAAGGAACTTATAACGCCGCTATGTTCATCAACGAACTTAAAGAAATGATCGAACAGATAGTCAGGAATGTCTGCTCCGACAAAACAACACGTATGATAACAATTGACGAAGACGTCATGAAAAAAACATCCCAAAACATATGAATCTCAACATTCGACAAATAATATACCCAATAATACAAACACCATGAACAAAAGATTTTTCCATACTACTACCGGCCTTATTTTTATATGGCTTGCTTTAAATACGATTCAAGCTGCGGATAAACCTCTGGTCTATAAGATAGACATTAAAAAGGAAATTGATAAGACCTCGCAGATATATCTTACCAAAGGGCTTGCCGAAGCGCAGTCGCTGAACGTCGACGCCATACTTCTTCACCTGAATACCTACGGGGGACTGCTCGAAGCGGCCGATTCCATGCGTACGGCAATACTTTACAGCCCGGTTCCCGTATACGTGTTTATCGACAATAACGCAGCTTCTGCCGGCGCGCTTATCTCCATCGCATGTAAAAACATATACATGCGCAAAGGCGCAAGCATCGGAGCGGCAACCGTTGTTGACCAGACAGGCGGAGCGCTGCCCGATAAATACCAGTCATATATGCGTTCGATGATGCGCGCTACGGCCGAAGCCCACGGACGCGACACAATCATAAACGGTGCGGACACAACCTGCAAGTGGATTCGCGACCCTAAAATTGCCGAGGCTATGGTCGACGAACGGATAATAATTCCCAACCTTATAGATTCGGGGAAAACCCTGACTTTTACCGCAGAAGAAGCCCTTACATGGGGATATTGCGACGGGATAGCGGAATCTGTCGACGATGTCATAACAAAATATATGCAATACGACGAATATGAACTCCGAAGCTATCATCCTTCATGGATAGACAACCTGAAAGGATTCCTGATGAATCCGGTTTTTCAGTCATTACTTATTATGATTATAATAGGAGGCCTCTATTTCGAACTCCAGACGCCGGGGATAGGATTCCCGTCGGCCGCAGCGCTTACCGCCGCTATTTTATATTTTGCTCCTTTATACATAGACGGCCTCGCAGCCAACTGGGAAATTCTGACTTTTTTCATCGGACTTATATTAATAGCACTGGAAGTCTTTGTCATACCCGGATTCGGCATCACCGGAATATCCGGTACGATTCTGGTTATCGCCGCACTTTCCCTTGCTCTTGTAAACAACATAAATTTTAATTTCGAAGATGTCGGCGATTTTGAAGCAGGACGTTCCGTCATGGTCGTATTAATCGGTATTTCGGCAGGATTCGGAGGTATGTTGTGGCTGTCAAGTCGCATCGGGAAAAAAGGTGTTCTACAGGAACTTGCGCTTTCGACCGACCTCGAACATGCAAAATCAACCCCTTCCCTGTTCGCTTTAGTTGGCAAAAAAGGCATAACGGCAACCGTCTTTCGACCTTCCGGCAAAGTTATCATTGACGGCGCTTACTACGACGGAATATCCGAATCGGGATTCATCGACAAAGGCACGAACGTTATTGTTGTCCGCTTCGAAAATGCCCAAGTATACGTCGAAGTAATCTTCGAATAAATCCGCTGCTTACGGTCATTCACGAAATCCGCGCTTACGGTCATTCACCGTACATTGGGGCGGCAATCCCGGCCTCCATTTCTACCCGGCGTATGACGCCGCCGGGTAGAGGCACATAATTCTTTTTCATTCTACCTGCTCCATGCCGAAAGATAAGGGCAGTAAATCTTTGGCCGAAAAAACAACGACGACTTCATCACGCCCGCACATAAGGACGCGTACAGGCTTCCCATATCGTTGCTCCGTTTCGAGCAGCGCTTGACGACACGCGCCGCAAGGAGAAACCGATTCCCGAACTTCCCCGTCTTTAACGGCAACAATCGCTATGGACACAACAGGTATGGCAGGATGAGAAGCGCCGGCATAAAACAGCGCCACACGTTCCGCACACAATCCTGAAGGATAAGCGATGTTCTCCTGGTTATTACCTTCAATAATCGTTCCATCCTCCAATAAAACCGCCGCCCCGACATTATACCGCGAATAAGGAGCATATGCACGCTTTGCCGCACGAACGGCAGATATCCGCAAACGGTTATCTTCCGGCGATAACTCCCTTGTTTTCTGCATCTTAATTACTATCTCCATCTCATTTTCCCTCATTTTCCCATATTATCCTGTTAATTTCAAAATCCTTCCTTTTTCGCTCCCCCTCCTACCCTGCGAACCGTGAATTTCAATATCCAAAGATCGCAAATATAACCTATAAAACCCAATTTTTTGCCGTTTTTTTATATGTCCGGTTCATTTTTATGTACATTAACATGGATTTTTCATTTGTAAGGCGTATATTTGCAGCCGTTTTTTGAACATCAACAATAGAAAACAGAAAATGAAACATACATGTGCCCTGATTGCAGACAAAAAATCCGGCACGTGGGTTTTTACATTAATAAAAAAAATATTTGTATTATGAATAAATATATACGTTTGTCATTTATATGTTTTTCATTTATGCTATGTATACTCCATGTATACGGTGAAAGTAAGAAGAAAACAAAAAGTTCGGTATATGAAGCATATATTGAGAAATATAAAACATTAGCTGTCAAGCAACAAAAGACATATAAAGTGCCCGCGAGCATTACTTTAGCGCAGGGACTTTTAGAATCGGCGGCAGGCAGCAGCCGTCTGGCACGCCAGGGGAATAACCATTTCGGCATAAAATGCAAAGAGGAATGGAAGGGAGGACGCATATATCATGACGACGACGAGAAAAACGAATGTTTCCGGACGTATAAAAACGTCGAAGATTCGTATCTCGATCACTCGCTGTTTCTTTCAAAAAGAAAATACTATGTATCATTGTTTAACCTTGACATACACGATTATAGAGGATGGGCTTACGGTTTGCAGCAATGTGGTTATGCCACGGACAAATCTTACGGCTCGAAGCTCATTAATATTATTGAAACGTATGAACTGTATAAGTATGACAGGGCAAAAATCATAGAAAAAGCTCCGATAATTGATGATATTTACGAGATAAAGATAAAGGCTTCCGAATACAGTAACCGTCCGGCAGTTGTAAACTGGAGACGCAGAATTCTCAAAACAAACGACATCCACTATATCGAAGCACAGGAAAATGATACCTATGAGTTCATCGCATACGACACCCGCATGAGCCTGAAAAGGCTATTAAAATATAATGATACGACGACAGAACATAAGCTGAAAAAAGGAGACAGGATATACCTTCAGGGAAAAAGAAAATATGCGGATAAAGGAAACCTTGTCCATATTGTTAAAAATGGGGAATCCTTACACAGCATATCACAGTTATACGGCATGAATTTGAAATCATTATACAAGCTCAACAAAATAAAAGACAGCTATACTCCCAAACCGGGAGATACGCTTAAGGTCCGCAAATAAACACAAAATAACAATGAGTGACCGGAGATATAACATGCGTGGCGTAAGCGCATCTAAAGAAGACGTTTACAGCGCCATAAAAGACATTGATAAAGGTCTTTATCCGAAAGCTTTCTGCAAAATTGTCCCCGATATACTGGGCGGTGATCCCGATTACTGTAACATCATGCATGCCGACGGTGCAGGAACAAAATCGTCACTGGCTTATATCTACTGGCGCGAGACCGGTGACTTGTCGGTGTGGAAAGGTATTGCACAAGACGCGTTGATTATGAACATCGACGATCTGATTTGTGTCGGCGCCGTTGATAATATCCTTGTCTCAAACGCTATCGGACGGAATAAAATGCTTATACCGGGCGAGGTCATATCGGCTGTCATAAACGGTATGGACGAACTGTTGGCGGAACTGTGCGACATGGGAATAGGGGTATATTCCACAGGAGGTGAAACGGCCGATGTCGGCGATCTGGTACGGACGATCATCGTAGACAGTACCGTAACGTGCCGCATGAAACGAAGCGATGTCATTGACAATGCGAACATCCGCGCAGGGGATGTAATTGTCGGACTGGCATCGTACGGACAGGCAACGTACGAAAAGGAATACAACGGAGGAATGGGCAGTAACGGGCTGACTTCCGCACGGCATGACGTCTTTGCGAAATATCTTGCCGTGAAGTATCCGGAAAGTTTCGACGCTTCCGTACCGGAAGAATTAGTCTATTCCGGTCGTTTCAGACTTACGGACGCCGTTAAGGACGTACCTGTCGACGCCGGAAAACTGGTATTATCCCCTACCCGCACCTATGCGCCTGTCGTAAAAAAACTGTTAGACGTCATGCGTGCCGACATCCATGGAATGGTACACTGTACAGGCGGTGCACAAACGAAAATACTCCATTTTACCGATAACCTCCGTGTGATAAAAAATAATATGTTCCCCGTCCCGCCGCTATTCGGAATAATCCATGAGCAAAGCGCTGCCGACAGGGAGGAAATGTACAAGGTTTTCAACATGGGACACCGCTTTGAAATCTACCTTGATGAAAAACATGCCGAAGAAACAATAAAAATAAGTAAGTCTTTCGGCATTGACGCCCGTATTGTAGGGCATGTGGAAGCCTCCGATAAAAAAGAGCTGGTAATAAAAAGTGAATTTGGGGAATTTTACTATTACTGAAGATATATGCCCGACAACAACATATTACAGAAACTTGACGGATTAACCGGACGTTTCGACGAAGTATCCACACTTATTACAGACCCTTCGGTTATTGCCGATCAGAAACGTTATGTCCGCCTTACAAAAGAATACAAAGAACTCGAACGTTTGATCGGTGTGCACAAAAAATATATACTGACACTGGGAAATATAGCGGAAGCAAAAGAGATTCTTGCTTCGGAACAGGACCCGGAGATGCGCAAGATGGCAAATGAGGAAGCTGAAAACGGTCGGAAACGCCTTTCCGAAATAGAAGAAGAAATAAAATTATTACTCATTCCCGCCGATCCCGAAGACGATAAAAATGCGATCGTCGAAATACGCAGCGGCACAGGCGGCGACGAAGCAGCGATATTCGCCGGAGATATGTTCCGCATGTACTCCAAATATTGCGAAATAAAAGGCTGGAACATCAGCGTATCCAGCTGCAACGAAGGGACTTCCGGCGGTTTTAAAGAAATCATCTTCATCGTTTCGGGCGATAACGTGTACGGCACGTTAAAATACGAGTCGGGCGTCCATCGCGTACAACGCGTACCGCAAACCGAAACGCAGGGACGAGTACATACCTCTGCGGCAACAGTAGCCGTATTACCCGAAGCCGATGAATTTGACGTCGAGATAAACGAAGGCGAAATCAAATGGGACACCTTCCGCTCAAGCGGCGCCGGCGGACAAAACGTAAATAAGGTAGAATCCGGAGTCCGCCTGCGGTACTTATGGAAAAATCCGAACACCGGCATTGTCGAAGAAATACTTATTGAATGTACGGAAACACGCGACCAGCCGAAAAACAAAGAACGGGCGCTAAGTCGCCTGCGTTCGTTCATTTACGATAAAGAACATCAAAAATATATAGACGACATTGCTTCCCGACGCAGGACCATGGTTTCGACCGGCGACCGCTCGGCGAAGATACGCACTTACAACTATCCCCAGGGACGTATTACCGACCACCGCATCAATTATACCATATATAATCTTGCCGCTTTCATGAACGGCGACATACAGGATTGTATCGATCATCTTATTGTTGCGGAAAATGCAGAAAGAATAAAAGACAGCGAACTATGACCAAAAGCGAACTCATAACAAACATCAAACGAAAAAAATCATTCTTGTGTATCGGATTAGATACGGATATAAAAAAAATACCCCCGCACCTGCTAAAAGAAGATGATCCCGTCTTTGCTTTCAATAAAGCGATTATAGATGCTACAGCCGAATACTGTATAGCTTACAAGCCGAATCTCGCGTTTTATGAATCGGAAGGGATAAAAGGATGGATAGCGCTTGAAAAAACAGTGAAATATTTAAAAACATATTATCCCGAACAGTTTATCATAGCCGATGCCAAACGAGGCGACATCGGCAACACATCGGCCATGTATGCCCGAACATTCTTTGAAGAGCTGGAGTTTGACGCGCTTACCGTGGCTCCGTATATGGGCGAAGACAGCACGACACCGTTTCTCTGCTACGGCGGGAAATGGGTTATCCTCCTTGTTCTTACATCCAATAAAGGTTCAAATGATTTTCAACTGACCGAAGACAGGGAAGGGGAACGCCTGTTCGAGAAAGTATTGCGCATTTCACAGACATGGGGGAACGACGAAAATATGATGTATGTTGTCGGGGCCACACAAGGCCGGATGTTCGGCAATATACGCAGGATAGCGCCGGAACATTTCCTGCTTGTACCGGGTATCGGTGCGCAGGGCGGTTCCCTGGAAGACGTCTGCAAGTATGGGATGAACGATACGTGCGGACTTATTGTCAATTCATCACGTGCCGTTATATATGCCGGCCACGCTGAAGACTTCGCCGTAAAAGCCGGTCAGGAAGCTCTTTCAGTCCGGGAAGAAATGAGATATCGCTTGTCCGAAAAAGGAATTATTTAGTCAAAAAGGATTTGTTTCATATAATTTTTTCAAGTAATTCAATTTTTTACTAACTTTGTGGGCTAAAAAGTATGTTTCAAAAACAGGGTAACGTACAAAGTTTTTGTATTTGCAATGAGATTTCAAAAATAATAAAAGGATGGAGTTTACAGCTCAACAGATTGCTGATTTTTTAAAAGGAGATGTAGTTGGCGATCCGACTACAAGAGTCCACGATTTTTCCAAAATAGAAGAAGGATTGCCCGGGACGATTACGTTTCTGGCAAATCCGAAATACGAACATTTCATATACCACACGAAAGCAAGCATCGTACTTGTAAATCAGGATTTCTTTCCGGTTTCGGCAGTTGAGCCTACCTTGATAAAAGTACCGAATGCATACGCATCGCTGGCTATGCTGCTTAATCTGTCCGAACAGTCAAAGCCACGTAAAAACGGCGTCGACGCATCCGCTTTTATCGCCGGGACAGCTACCCTCGGCGAAGATTGTTACGTCGGCACATTTGCTTATATCGGCGAAAATACCGTGATCGGGAAAAACTGTCTGATATATCCACATGCGTACATAGGCGATCATGTCGGAATCGGCGATAACACAATCGTCTATCCGCATGTCACTGTCTACGACGGATGCGTGGTCGGCAACAATTGTATAATTCATGCCGGCGCCGTCATCGGCGCGGACGGATTCGGATTTGCCCGAGAAACCGGAGAATACAAAAAAATTGCCCAACTTGGGAATGTCATTGTGGAAGATAACGTGGAAATAGGAGCCAACACAACAATCGACCGTGCGGTTATGGGAGCTACAACGATACATAAAGGTGTAAAACTTGACAACCTTATCCAAATAGCTCACAATGTGGAGATCGGCAAAAACACGGTGATGGCTTCGCAGGTTGGAATTGCAGGCTCTACAAAAGTAGGCGCCAATTGTATGCTTGGCGGCCAGGTCGGAATAAGCGGACATCTCCAAATAGGCGATAACGCACAGATTGCAGCGCAATCGGGAATAATAAGCAACGTGAAAATGAACGCGCAAATCATGGGCACACCGGCCATACCGGTAAAAAAATTCATGCGTTCAAGCATTATCCTCAAAAAGCTGCCGGAAATATATCTGGATCTCACCCAATTACAGAAAGATGTGGAAGAACTGAAAAAAAACAAACAATAACGATATGCAGAAACAAACAACATTAGCTTCTGAATTTTCATTAAAAGGCAAAGGACTTCATACCGGACTTTTCATAAACGTAACATTTAAGCCCGCTCCCGAAAATCACGGATATAAAATTAAACGTATAGATATAGAAGAACAGCCCGTTATCGACGCCGTAGCCGAAAATGTGACAAACACACAACGGGGAACGGTCATCTCGAAAGGTAATGTACGGGTAAGTACGGTGGAACATGCGCTTGCCGCTTTATATGCATGGGGTATTGACAACTGCCTTATCGAAGTTGACGCGCCGGAGATTCCCATTCTTGACGGAAGTGCACGTTACTTCTCCGAAAATATTGAGAAAGCCGGCATCACGGAACAAAACGTACCGAAAGATTTTTATATCGTACGGCATAAGATCGAGGTAAAAGACGAGAAATCGGGCTCATCGCTTATCGTACTTCCCGACGACAAGTTCAGCATCAACGTGCTGATCGAATTCGATTCTCCGGTATTGTCAAATCAATATGCTTCGCTGACAAACCTTGATGAGTTCCCTGAAAAAATCGCATCATCGAGGACGTTCGTGTTTGTCCGCGAAATAGAAATGCTACTGCAAAACAACCTGATAAAAGGCGGCGATTTGGATAATGCAATCGTCATCTACGACAAAAAAACGGAACAGTCCGACATGAACCGTATCGCCGACACGCTGGGACTGCCGCAGGTAAACGTCAAAGAATTCGGCTATGTAAACGACAGTCCCCTTGCCTTCCCTAACGAGCCGGCACGCCACAAACTGATAGACGTCATAGGAGACCTGGCCCTTATCGGGAAACCCATCAAAGGACATGTCATTGCGACGCGTCCGGGACATAAAATCAACAACCAGCTTGCACGATTAATACGTAAAGACATCAAACTGAACGACATACAGGCTCCAATATACAACATATCCGAAAATCCG
Organism: Tannerella sp.; assembly: GCA_031283785.1. The sequence goes on from JAITBC010000254.1 coordinate 17,844, forward strand.
GCAATGGATATCAACCGTATACGCGAACTGTTACCTCATCGATATCCGTTCCTGCTTGTTGACAAAATTATCGATATAGGAGGAGATTATATCATCGGCATTAAAAATGTCACGGTAAACGAGCCCTTCTTTCAAGGACATTTCCCCCAGGAACCCGTCATGCCCGGCGTATTGCTCGTCGAAGCAATGGCGCAAACCGGAGGCTTACTGGTACTTAATTCCGTCAATGAGCCGGAACGCTATTCCACTTATTTCATGAAAATCGACGGCGTGAAATTCCGGCAGAAAGTAGTCCCGGGCGATACGCTCATTTTCCGTCTACAACTGATAGCTCCCATTCGCCGGGGTATATCTACAATGAAAGGATATGTTTTTGTAGGAGAAAAGGTCGTTTGTGAAGCTGAATTTATGGCACAAATCATCAAAAACAGATAAAATATGCATTCACCATTAGCCGTTATCCACAAGGAAGCAAAAATAGGAAATAATGTTAAAATCGAGCCTTTTGCCGTAATTGAAAAAAATGTCGTAATCGGAGACGACTGTCACATTTTCTCTCATGCCATAATTTTAGACGGCGCCCGAATCGGAGCCGGTTGTAATATCTTCCCGGGGGCCGTCATTGCCGGTATTCCACAGGATCTGAAATTCGTCGGGGAAGAATCTACCGCTGAAATAGGAGACCGCACTACTATACGCGAATGTGTCACTGTGAACAGGGGTACAGCCTCAAAAGCCAAAACCGTCGTAGGCAACAACTGCCTCATAATGGCTTATGCCCATATTGCCCACGATTGCGCCATCAAAAATAATGTCATCATCGGAAATGCCTCCCAGCTTGCAGGCGAAGTCGAAGTCGACGATTACGCCATTATCAGCGGCGGATCATTAGTCCACCAGTTTACGCGTATATCAAAACATGTGATGATACAGGGCGGGTCACGCGTGGGCAAAGATATCCCTCCATACACGCTGATCGGCCGCGAGCCTATCGCATATTGCGGGATTAACATCGTAGGTTTGCACCGGCGCGGTTTCACGAACAGCCAGGTATTCCTTATTCAGGATATCTATCGCACTTTATATACGCGCGGACTTAATAATACGGAAGCTCTCAATGTCATTGAAACGGAATATGAATCCGGCGTAGAACGCGATCTTATCCTTAACTTTATAAAGACATCCAAAAGAGGTATCGTAAGGGGTTCCATAGATGATTAGAATAATAAATACATATTTATTTTGCAATATCACATTTTATTTGCATATTTGCACTTCACCCTATTAAAAGAACTATTATGGTTTACAAATTTTTACTGTTATCCGACGAAGTCGATAATTTCAAAAGAGAATTACAAATAAGTTCGCAAGCGACGTTTTTTGATCTTCATAACGAGATCCTTAAAGCGACCGGATATGAAGATAAACAATTGTATTCGTTTTTTATTTGCGGAGATAACTGGGACAAACAGACCGAAATCACGCTGATCGAGATGGATACGTCATCGGAAGAGGATAACTATATAATGGAAAATACATCTCTGGAAGACCTTCTCGAAGAAGAACACCAGAAACTTCTTTACGTATTCGATCAGTTGAGGGAACGCTGTCTTTTCATCGAACTTCATGAAATCATCACGGGGAAAGATATTAAAAACCCCGTATGCACGAAATCTGCCGGGGAACCGCCGAAACAATTTATCGATTTCGAGACCATAACCGACGATATCAGCATGGACCTGGGAGAAAATTTCTACGGAGAAGACGAATTTGATTACGAAGAGCTCGAAGGCCTGGACGGAGATTCGTTCGACAAATTACCGGAAGAACGGATCTGACGATTCCGGATGAAAATATTATTTGTATTACTCGGACCGACGGGTGTCGGAAAAACAGCTTTAAGCATCGCTATTGCCCGTCATATCGGAAGCCCCGTCATATCGGCGGATTCACGTCAGATCTATAAAGAATTGCCCATTGGCACGGCAGCTCCTTCAAAAGAACAGTTAATTCTTGTCAAACACTGTTTTGTAGCTACACACACATTATCCGACTATTACAGTGCAAGTATTTTTGAAGAAGAAGCGACTTCGCTGATCGGCAAACTGCACGAAATGCAGCCGTTCCTACTCCTCTGCGGTGGCTCCATGATGTATATTGATGCGGTTTGCAAAGGTATTGACGAAATGCCGACCGTCACACGGGATATACGCGATGCACTATGGGAACAATATGATAAAGACGGACTCGCCCCGATACTCGAAGAACTGAAAAAATCAGACCCCGTACATTATAACGAAGTTGATCGCATGAACCATCGACGCGTAATTCATGCGGTTGAGATATGCCGGATGACGGGAAAACCGTATTCGTCTTTCAGAACTAACAGGGTGAAAGAACGCCCGTATAAAATACATAAAATAGGCCTCATGCGGGAACGCCCGGAACTGTTCAGCCGGATAAATAAACGCGTAGATAAGATGCTCGACGAAGGGTTGGAAGAAGAAGCACGGCGCGTTTATCATATGCGAAACCTGAATTCCCTTAACACTGTCGGATACAAAGAATTATTCCTGTATTTCGACGGTATCCATACCTTCGACGAAACTGTAGAGAAAATAAAACGTAACACGCGCATATATGCCCGTAAGCAAATAACATGGTTTAAGCGGGATGCCGATATAAAATGGTTTCATCCTGATAATGAGGAGGATATAATATCTTATATAAACAATATATGTAATGCCGTATCATAATTTATGTTTTTTTAATACATAAGCTGAAGTTTTTTCCCTATCTTTACGGTATGAAATTTGTAATTTATTGCATTTACGCGTATGATACAAAAGTTTGCTAAAATACTTTTTGCATTTTTATTTTTGTCGACATGTTCTTACGGATATACACAAAGCCTTGATCAGGCGAAGATTTTGTATAACGAAGGCAAATATGGGGAAGCAAAACCCGTATTTGAAAAACTTGTCCGGCAATCGCCGAATAATTCGTCATATAATCAATGGTATGGCGTATGCTGCTATGAAACGGGAGACTTTGAAAATGCGGAAAAACACCTGCTCATCGCCAACAAACGCAAAGTGATGGAATCGTATCGTTATCTGGCCTGCCTTTACATGGATATGTATCGTTTTGACAAAGCGGCTGAAATGTGGGAAGGATATATCGACCTGCAGAAAAAGAAAAAAGAAGACATTAAAGAGTCGGAAATAAAACTTGAACAGGCGCAGAATCTGCATCGCATGCAGGAAAAAACGGAAGACATACAGGTGATTGACAGTATTACCATAGACAAAGAAACGTTTCTCAACACATACAGCCTAAGCGAAGAAAGCGGCAATATGACGTATTACAATAATTTTTTCGACGTCCCGGAAGCTGTCTCGTCGGTTGTCTATCAAAATCAAAAAGGAGATAAAATTTATTATGCCCGTCCGTCGGAATCAGGCGTCTATGCCATTTATTGCCAAAGTAAACTGCTCGACGCATGGGGAGATGAGAAAATCCTCGTAACGGACAATTCGTATGACAACAATTATCCTTTCGTATTATCCGACGGCGTCACAATGTATTTCTCATCAAAAGGCAACGGGTCTATCGGCGGTTATGACATCTTTGTCACACGTTACAACACGAACACAAATTCATACCTAACCCCCGAACAGATGGGTATGCCGTTTAATTCTCCCGCCAATGACTATATGATGATAATTGATGAAACAAAAGGACTGGGCTGGTTCGCCTCCGACCGGAATCAACCGGAAGACAAAATTTGCGCCTACCTTTTCATCCCCGATCCGTCACGTAAACGTATCGGTGATATGGAAGACCCGGACGTATTAATAAAACGCGCTGCGCTGACATCCATAAAAGACACCTGGAAAGAGGGCGTTAATTATACGGATTTAATAGCCCTCGCACATAAAGACCTGACGACAAAAGAAAAAAAAGAAGAGCGTGATTTCATTTTTGTCGTAAATGACAAAACAACATACTATACGCTGAATGAAATAAAAAGCCATGAAGCAAAAGAATTTTATTCGGAAGTAATCAGTCTGAACAAACAGATAAAATCGTTAGACGACAAAATAAACGAGACGCGCAGTTCCTATTCCAAAGGTAACGCATCAGTGCGCGAACAGTTGAAGCCGACAATATTACAGGCTGAAAACCAGCTTTACCGGCTGATGGAAAAAGCCGGGGCAATGGAAAAGAAAGCGCGTAATGCGGAAAACATCCGGACAGGCTATAAATACTGAAAACATAAAAACACCTATCGCATATGGTAACAGATATAATTATTATTATTTTTCTAATGGCAGCCGCCATATTTCTGATTCTTGCGGAGATATTCCTGTTGCCGGGAATAACGATAGCAGGCATTGGAGGAACGCTGTTCGCAATCGGGGGGATAATTTTCGCATATTCCGTAAACACTACGGCCGGAAACATAACCGTTATATCTTCCATTCTTGTTTTCGGGAGCATATTCTTCCGGTTATTACGACGGGATTCCTTCGGTCGCGTATCTCTTAAAGCGGATATTGACTCTACCATATCGTCTCCAAAGGACAAGAACCTGCATATCGGCGACAAAGGCGTCACATTATCGCGCCTCGCCCCGATCGGCAAAGCCCGTTTTAACAATATCACCGTCGAAGCAAAATCCGTCAATGAATTTGTTGATGAAAATACGCCGGTTGTCATAACCGGTATCGAAGGATTCAGCGTAACAGTCGAGAATATTAACAATATAAACACTTAAAATTATGGATTTATTATTTGTTGTCACAATCGGCATAGCGTTCGTATTGCTGTGCATTTTCTTTTATTACGTACCGTTCCTGCTATGGATTTCGGCAAAAGTATCGGGAGTGAATATTTCACTTATCCAACTGTTTCTGATGCGTATACGTAAAGTGCCGCCCGGCATTATCACACGCGCAATGATAGAAGCACACAAAGCGGGACTGAAGACACTGACCCGCGACGAACTGGAAGCGCACTATCTTGCGGGAGGACATGTAGAACGTGTTGTCCATGCGCTTGTTTCGGCATCAAAAGCGAACATCGACTTGACCTTCCAGATGGCAACGGCCATTGATCTTGCCGGAAGAGATGTGTTTCAGGCCGTACAGATGTCTGTGAATCCGAAAGTTATCGATACGCCACCGGTTGCAGCCGTGGCAAAAGACGGCATCCAGCTGATAGCCAAAGCACGCGTTACCGTACGCGCCAATATTAAACAATTAGTTGGAGGCGCCGGTGAAGAAACGATACTGGCCCGCGTAGGCGAAGGTATCGTATCGTCCATAGGTTCTTCGGAAAGTCACAAAAGCGTACTGGAAAATCCTGATTCCATATCAAAATTAGTATTACGCAAAGGTCTTGATGCCGGCACCGCTTTCGAAATCTTATCCATTGACATTGCGGATATTGATATAGGTAAAAATATCGGCGCCGTATTACAGATGGATCAGGCGCAGGCCGATAAGAACATAGCTCAGGCAAAAGCAGAGGAACGCCGTGCAATGGCTGTTGCAACCGAACAGGAAATGAAAGCAAAAGCACAGGAAGCCCGCGCAAAAGTTATCGAGGCGGAAGCTGAAATACCGAAAGCGATGGCCGAAGCTTTCCGCAACGGGAATCTCGGTATAATGGACTATTATCGCATGAAAAACATTGAAGCCGACACTTCTATGCGCGATGCGATCTCGAAACCGACCGGTAATCAGAGTAAACCGATAGATAAATAGCTGAGAGTATAACCATTAAATTCACCAGGCGGACAACCGGGAGATTACCGTTTCAAATTTTAAGACTGTCATCTCCCTGTTATCCGTTCATAAAACAATGCATGAACCGAAGTCCGCTTAAATGATGTACACATGAACTGTATTGAAAATTCGGAACTTATCATAAACGATGACGGCAGCATATTTCATCTTCATTTAAAACCGGAACAACTCGCCGACCGTATCGTGCTTTGCGGCGACCCTGCACGCGTATCCATGATCGCCGGTTATTTCGAGACAAGGGAATGTGACATATCAAACCGCGAGTTTCACACGGTCACGGGGACATATAACGGGAAACGCATCACGGTCGTATCACACGGCATCGGATGCGACAATATGGATATTGTAATCAACGAACTTGATGTGCTTGCCAACATAGATTTCGAAACCCGTACCGTTCGGCCCAAATTCCGCCAACTCACAATGGTTCGCATCGGAACGTCGGGCGGCCTGCAACCGTTCATCCCTGTAGGATCATACGTGGCGGCAGAGAAATCAATAGGATTTGACGGCGTCGTATACTTCTATCGGGGCAGTGAGAGAATCCGCGATATTGTTTTGGAAAACGAATTAATACGTCATCTGGACTGGAAAATAACCGGCATACGTCCGTATGCGGTATCGGCAGACACATCTTTAACGGAACAAATTGCAAAAGACGATATCGTCCGTGGAATAACCGTCGCAGCCAACGGATTTTACGGTCCGCAAGGACGCAGGCTGCGCCTTCCGCTTACGGATACGGAGCTAAACCGCAAAATCGGGACATTTTATTTCGAAAATAAGCATATAACAAATTTTGAAATGGAAAGTTCGGCCTTAGCCGGCCTGTCTGCTATGATGGGACACCGCGCCGTGACCGTATGCTGCATCATCGCCGGACGCGTGAATAAAAGCATGAAAACAGACTGTAACGACATCCTCCCCACCCTCATCGAAAAAGTTTTAGAACGAATCTGATATTTTACGGTGCGTTTTTGGGTGAAGGATTGCCGTATAATAAATATCGGCG
>JAITBC010000271.1 GCA_031283785.1 Tannerella sp.
ACGTTATCCTTCAGTTTATCTCACCTTATATTGACAAACACAGGAAATCACTGCACGAAAAGTATGAAACTTTCGATATTTTCAAACAGTATTTTGTCGTAGATGACAAACTGTTTGGCGAAATGGTTGCTTTCGGCGAAAAAAACGGCGTTCCTGCCGATAAAGAAGGAATAAAAATATCGGGAAACTACATTAAACAGTATATGAAAGCGCTCATCGCACGCCATCTGTTCGACTATTCCTCGTATTTCCAGATCATTAATGAGGGAGACAACATTTACGAAAAAGCAATCGAAGTGATGGATAACTGGGAGAAATATAGCGAAGAATTGGGAATTAAAAATTAAGGATTAAAAATTAAAAATTGAGTGTTACGTAGAGACGTCCAAATTGGGCGTCTCTACTACATTTAGGGAAACTTCATCGACTGAAGTAAGTTCATCCGCTTACATAACCTGAGTTTTGGATAAGAAGTTCTCCGTTATCGATACCGAATATCGCATATTTATAGAAATGATATGTTTACTGTTTTCTTGTCCGAAATTTGAGCGCTTAAGACGGATTCGCATATTTTTGAGACAGATTGACGTCAGGTTTACGGAAAACATATTCCGAAAAGCAAAGGTAAGATACTTGTAATCATAAGCCGATAGACAAATATTTTTGTCATATATAAATAAGTTATATCTTTACGCCGTTTAAATTCTATAATATAACGGATGAAACATGCATTATTCATCTTTCGAGTGCATAAAAGATATATGAAGTATAACTCTTATAACTCTGATTCGGAAGGATTGACGGGAACAATTGATTATCGGAAAGCTTGTGCCGCCGGTTTTGATTTGTCGTATTCGGGAATGGAGAAAAATCCGGTATATAACGGCAGTACACGATTATTTATATGATTACTGTATAAACATTTAAAATATCAGAGAATGAAAAAATTATTCTGCCTGCTGCTTGCGACGGCCTTTTCCGGCTGTTTATCTGTCGGCGTCAGTGCGCAGACAAAAGTCGCCTGTGCAGGCGCAAGTATTACGGAAGGGAGTTATTTGCCTGATGCGCGGGATAATTCTTATCCGGGACAGTTACAATCGCTGTTGGGCGTCAGCTATAAAGTCGAGAATTTTGGCGTGCCGGGTACGACCATGCTGAAAAAAGGGAATTTCCCCTACTGGAAGACCGAAGCGTATCGGAAAGCCCTGGAAAGCAGTCCCGATATCGTTTTTATTGATTTGGGAGGAAATGACGCCAAAGCCGTCAACCGTCCTTTTTATGACGAAATGGAACAGGATTGCCGCGCTATGATACGCGCCTTCAGGGAACTGCCCTCGCATCCGCGGGTCATCGTCGTGCTGCCTTCCGCTTTTTTTGTGAAAGATGAGAACGGAATCTTCGACCCCGTTAGCCGGCATCAGGTCACGCCACGCCTGCAGAAAGCTGCGTTTGAGGAAAATGTAGAAACGGTTGATATGCATCCGCTGTTGATAGACCGTCCCGATTTGATTCCCGACGGGATTCATCCCGATCTGAAAGGTTCGGAAGTCATGGCTAAACGTTTGTTTCAGCAAATTACTTTCTCCGTTGACGCCTCATTCGATATTTTCAAGACGCTGGACAGTGCGGGTATCGAGTATCAGGTGAGTAATTATGCGGGTTATCAGTGCGCCACGTTCCGGTTCAACGGTCGCGAAAGCAAAGTCGTGAAGCCGAAGAAGACGGCGGCTAATCATCCTTGGATATGGCGTATGCGATTCTTCGGACACGAGCCTCAGACCGAAATCGCCCTGCTCGAACGCGGTTATCATTTAGTTTACAACGATCAGGCTGAGAGAATGGGCAACAAACAAAACATCGACGAATGGAATCTGTTCTACAAGTTGTTGCACGATGGCGGTCTGAACCGGAAAGTTGTCCTCGAAGGTATGAGTCGCGGCGGCGTGTATGTTTTCAACTGGGCAGCCGCCAATCCCGATAAAATCGCAGCCGTGTATGTCGATAATCCCCTGCTGGATATGAAATCCATGTATTACGATCCTGACGGCAAAGAACGTCCCGAAAATGAAATTACAAAAGGCATCAGGGAAAACTGGGGCATCAACCGTTCGCAAATTAAACAGTTCAACGAAAGCCCGACAGACAGAATTGACGCTATAGTCAAAGGTAATTATCCGATTCTGATTCTCTGCGCCGAACTTGACGAAGCCATCGATAACTCCCAAAACGCCTTCCCTTTTGAGAAGGAAATCCGTGAGAAAGGCGGCGACGTCACCGTTATCGAAAAGAAAGGCTTCAGGCATCACCCGCACAGTTTCCCGAATCCGACTTATATTGTCGATTTCATTGAAAAAGCCGTGAACCCGACGGAAGCATGTCTTTCCGTAAAGAATTATGATTCGTACAAAGGTCTGGTGATGGCAGGCTATCAGGGCTGGTTCAGCTGTCCGGGCGACGGCTCCGATCGCGGCTGGTATCATTACTGCGGTCGCGACGGACTGTTCCGACCGGGAATATGCACGATTGACATGTGGCCCGACGTTT
>JAITBC010000350.1 GCA_031283785.1 Tannerella sp.
AAACGTATCCATAAAGTGAAGATGGAACTGGGGGTGGAAGAAACGGATTATGAACAATATAAAGAAGCAATAAGAGGCAGTTTTATTGAAGGGACGACACATCTGAAGAAAAGCAGGAATAAAGGCGATGATATCCGTAATCGCGTGTATAAGAATATGCGCCTGATTCTTATTCTGATACTCTTGGGCGTCGTCTTCTGGTATTATTTCCTGAGATAATGAAATATGAGTGATATAATTCATTTATTGCCCGATCATATTGCGAATCAAATTGCCGCCGGGGAGGTTATCCAGCGTCCTTCGTCCGTCACAAAAGAATTGATGGAAAATTCCATAGACGCAGGGGCTGGGATGATTGTTGTCAATATAAAAGATGCCGGTCGTACGCTTATTCAGGTGATCGACGACGGGAAAGGAATGTCTGAAACGGATGCACGCATGGCTTTTGAACGTCATGCTACATCTAAAATATCATCCGTCAATGATTTATTTGCACTAAGGACGATGGGTTTCCGCGGCGAAGCGTTAGCTTCTATTGCTGCGGTAGCACAGGTAGAACTGCGGACGCGCGCGAAAGGCGGCGAGATCGGTACGTGCCTGTCTGTTTCCGCTTCTGCCCTCGACACAGTGATGCCGGAGGCATGTAATGAAGGCAGTATCTTTTCCGTGAAAAATCTTTTTTATAATGTCCCCGCCCGACGTAAATTCCTTAAATCGAATGAGACGGAGTTTCGTCATATCCTCACCGAGTTTGAACGTGTAGCGCTTGTATATCCGGATATATCGTTCACTTTACGCCATAACGGTGCTGTCGTCTATGAATTGCCCGTATGCGGCTTGCGGCAGCGTATTATCGACGTCTTCGGGAAAGGTATCAATCAGAAACTGTTGTCCGTAGAAGCCGATACCTCCCTGATCAATGTACGGGGATTTGTGGGGCGCGTTGACTCGGTAAAAAAACGCGGCCTGCAATTTTTCTTTGTTAACAAACGGTATATGCGCCACTCTTATTTTCATAAGGCTGTAATGCAGGCTTATGAGCAAATGATACCTGCGGGAGAAATGCCGGATTATTTTATTTACTTTGATGTTGATCCTTCAACTATTGATGTAAATATCCATCCGACGAAAACGGAAATCAAATTTGAGCATGAACGTCCGATATGGCAGATTATTTTTTCGGCCGTACGCGAAACACTGGCCAAATCAAATTCCATCCCGTCAATCAACTTTGATGAGAGAGGCGTAATCGATATCCCTGTTTATAATCCTTCGCATGAAGCCGTTGCCGGCATTAAACCTCCCGAATTGACGGTAGATAAAGCATATAATCCTTTTCGCGAAACCGGCGGACGTCGTTCTTGGGACGAATGGGAAACTCTGTATGAGGGGTTTGAAAGCGAGCGTAACGCCGTGTTATTGCCGGATAGAGATTCCGCAGGCGAAAAAAAACAGCCGGATCCGGGATCTCCGGCGACCGGGTCGTATTCGGAAATCAACGGGCAACCGGTTCTTTTATCCGGAAGAAATGAAGGTGAAATTTTTGCAGATGTTTCGAATCCGTGTTTTCAATACAAAAACCGTTATATTATCACCCTGTTGAAGTCCGGGCTTGTTATTATCGATCAACATCGCGCACATGTCCGCATATTATATGAAAGGTACGTCAATAATATAATCCGCCGGAAAGCTGTTTCGCAGAAACTTCTGTTTCCGGAAATAGTCGAGTTCACGGTTTCGGAATCATCACTGTTATCTTCGTTGGCGAATGAAATAAAATTTTTGGGTTTTGACCTTATGCCCATGGGAGGTAACAGTTATGCCGTACATGGGGCGCCGGCGGATGTTTCGGGTACGAGTCCGTCGAAACTGGTAAAAGATATTGTGGCTGCAGCAATGGAAAGCGGCGTGAGCGAGGCCGACAAAAAAATCGAAAGGATGGCGCTCTCTCTTGCAAAGGCAACTGCTATTCCGGCAGGGAAAATACTGCCTTCGGATGAGATGGAAACGATTGTTGCGTCGCTGTTTGCCATCCAGTCGAACGGAATGACGCCCGACGGACTTCCCGTATTGACGATTCTGACCGATGAAGAACTGGCTAAAAGGCTTTGAGGAGAACGGCCGGACAAAAAACAGGTTAATCGGCATTTCGACGCACTCAAACGCACCCTTCTTAAAAGAAACAGACGAGGAAATCCTTAAAAAAACATAATACACATTATTTTCTTTGCGAAAATATTTTTGCATTTGAAAAAGAATTGTATTTTTGCTCCCGTTATTCGTTATTATATAAATTTAAAAAACAACGTATATGAATTTTCTCTTAACAGCAGACATTGCCTCTAATATAAGGCTTTCCGTTCCCGACGGAAAGTTTGGCGTGATGAGAGAGAGAGAGAGAGAGAGAGAGAGAGAGAGAGAGAGAGAGAGAGAGAGAGGCAGGCGTATATAATCTATAACATATTATATTGTGCACGTGTTTATGTAATATGTTACGCGTGTGCACATGCACGCGCTAAAACCAGCAAAAACCAATCATTTGAATCATATATTTTTGTCGTTTTTATCGGACTGAACGGCAAAAGGGGATTTTTTTATTCACAAAAACATATTAAAACAGATGTCATCGGCATGGGTTTCCATTACCGATTATACTGTGTTGCACCTTTACGGAAGGAGCACTCTCTATGTAATCCTCCCTTTTTGTGAAGGGAAGAAAGAAAGAACGACGCTGTAATTTGAAGTGACTCATTTTTAAATGAAATAAATTGAATCGTAATATGCTGTTTACCACTGATAATCAAGAATTTAAGGCTTTTAAATAATAGGATAACCGTAATATTAAATTTAATAGAGATGAAGATATATTATTACAAACAAATAGAAAAAAAATTTTTTGTTATGAAACTCATGGGAATGATGCTTTTCGTAGTGTACATTCAATCCCATGCCGACGAGTCGTATGTCCGAATTGCTAACGCAGATGTTGAGTTCGTGAAAGCGAGTGTAAGTGTCCGTAACAAAGGCAATCATGACGTATTGTCGCAGGCTCTGCAAAACACAGCATTGACCTGCGTTATCTATGACCGTGACGTGGACATCATGCGCAGAGATATGGCCGTAACAGCTGTGTCGCAGCAGACGAGGCGTGTGACGGGCATCGTGACCGATGCTGCAACCGGTGAACCGATCGTCGGTGCCAACGTCGTTGAAAAGGGAACAGCCAATGGCTCAATAACCGGCATCGACGGAACATTTTCGTTGAACGTATCGGAGAACGCTGTGTTGCAAATATCGTATATTGGTTATATCGGTATTGAAATCAATGATTTACGAGGAAACGAACCTTTGGTAATTGTAATGGTAGAAGACAGCAAAGCATTGGAAGAAGTTGTCGTCGTTGGTTATGGTACGCAATCGAAGCGGAATGTAACCGGCGCTATCAGTAATATTAATTCGGATGCTATCGTGCGGTCGAATGCGACCATGTTGTCGAACGCCCTGGCCGGTAAGATTCAAGGTGTTTCTACCCGTGCAACAGACTCTCGCCCGGGCAGGGCAACCAGCCTTCAAATCCGCAATATGGGCAGTCCGTTGTTTGTTATTGACGGTATTCCGTACGGAGGCAGTACGAGTTTCAGTTCTGCTGTCGGCGGCAACAGTACCGGTACTCCGGTATTTGGCGGACAGACCAGTTTTAATGCCCTCTCCGTCGAAGATATAGAAAGCATTTCTGTCCTGAAAGATGCTTCGGCAGCTGTTTATGGTTTGCGGGCTTCCAATGGCGTCGTATTGGTTACTACCAAGAAAGGCCGTAAAGACGAATCCATCCAGGTAAATCTTAATGGATATTATGGCTGGCAGAACTTTACTCGCTTCCCGAAACCGGCCAATGCAGGACAGTATGTTCGCGGTATTGTGGAGTCGGAGCAAAATC
>JAITBC010000424.1 GCA_031283785.1 Tannerella sp.
TCCGTTTCGTTCATTTCCTGTTACTAATTCCTGAGCATTCGGTTCTGAAATTGCCAAAGCAAACATACCGATGATTAACTTACACTTACTTTTCATTGTTTTTGTTAAATTATTAGTCATCAAAAGTGGTCTTATATACACGTTAAAACGATGCAAAAATATAGGATTGTTTCTGAAAACACAAGCGTATGCGTCTTTTTAACACATCGCGTTCATATTTTTAACATAAAAATTTATGTCTCTATAACGCTTTTGGTGTGTAAAAAAGTTGTATTTTCGTTTGTGAAAAAACTCAATACCATTGTCGTTCGCGTATATTTTCCTTTCCGACGACGGCAAGCGTATCCAAACAGATATTCACATCACGTACAATCTGGAAATCAAACATTCCGACACAAATGAAATCCGCACCGTTCTCGAACGCCCATTTAAAGCCGTCTTCAGGCGGGATTGCGCCTGCGGCAAGAACCTTGAAGCCCATCACGGGAACGGAAGAGCTGCGTACAAACTCGACAGTGCGCTCCGGAAAAAGACAGAACAGGTTGTTATGGAATTTGTTATGATCTAAATGATTCACTCCGTCTACTTCAAAGGGGACACGGTTTTCTTTCGGATGCGCCGACCAGTAATTGTCGTGATGCATCGTCTTCATGTAATAATCGGGAATGATACCGGCCTCCCGGCAGGCAATCAGCGAATCTACCGTATGAGCGCCAAGTCCGGCGATGAAGCCTTCTTCCCTTATCCTGTCAAGTAGCCGCCCGATACGCTCTATGTGCTGATCGCGTACCATCCAGTCGCACCAGTTGCCTTGAATCTGGATGATGTCGACGCCGAAATCTATGGCTTTATACATATTCTCAAAGAGATTAGATTCATCTTTGACGTCGGCTGCAATCTGTGTAATAACCTTCAGCTTACTCCCCGTTGCTTTCTTGTACTTTTGCAAAATGACATTCGAAGGAAAACCGATATTGATGGTATTGATTCCTGCAGCTTCGGCCAATATAAGCGTTTCGTAAATTTTATGTTCGGTATTGTAGGCTTTGAACAGCTTATCGACATACAGTAAATCGCGTGCATGCGCCCATCCGCCGATAAGATTTCCTCCCAGGATCAGACGGCTGATTTCGTGATTGCCGATTTTTCCGAAAGGCAGTTGCCCTTTCAACTCGCTTAAATCTTGCCTGTTAACTTGAATTGTTGCGCCGCTCATAACGTCCACGCCATATCGCCGTCCGTTTTGCCATGCACCCCATCCCATCAATCCGAGCAGGGGTAACGACATCAGGTCTTTGATAGCTTTACGCCGGCTGCCGGGAGCCTGGGTTGAGGCGGATTTATTTTTGTGAGACCGATAATAACCGAGCAAACGGTCAATGCTATAACCTTTGTTGCGGTAAAACGTAAGGAAAAGTAATGTAATGATTTCGAGCAGCAACGGATCGACGATATACAAGTGGCTCTCCCGCGAAACGCTCAACAGCGACAAACCGAAAGGCGGATAGGCAAAGTAATAAAGGATTAACAACAATGCGCCCGTCGCCGACGAAACACGGACGAACAAACCCACAAACAGTGCCAAACCGACAAGTATCAGCCCGATAATATTCAGCCAGTCTATAATGCCGATTGTTGGAGAAGACGCAAGCCAGTGATAAAATGGAGAGAAAAACCCCGTCGTATTGGCCAGATAAGACTGCGACGACCAGCCGCCCGTAACAATTTTAGCGACTCCTTCGTAGAGGAAGTGCCATCCGATAGCCATCCGCAATAATGTGACTATCACTTTTTCACATGAGAATGAGTTTTGCCTTGGTATCATATTATAAACGTATATTATAAGTCACAAATGCAACTGTTTGATTTTACAAAGGTAATAGATTTTTTTTATTGGGAGTCGAAAATCCTGATTTTTTTTCTCAGCCGGTTGTTTAACCTTAAATCCGTAATATTTCAGGTTAAATTATTGATTTGCATATGTGACAACCGGATATTACTTTTCTATTAGGTTTAACTTGTTGCATAGACAGGTAATAAAACTGCAATACAAGTACTGTTTCAAACCGTCAGCCCCCCTCCCTCCCAATATTTTTTCGCTCAATAATGATGTGTGAGTTTAATTTTATTCATATCTTTTTTCTATAAATTTCCCCGGATATTTTTATTCGTCTGTGTATAATTTGAAAATTGAAAAATTTCATGTAAGTATCGGTTATATTGTAAAATCCACTATATTTGTGCGCTCGTAAGGGAGAATAATATGGTCGACAGGAAGAAAATTTTGCTGCATACTTCTCGGATAAGCGTTCTCGGCAATGCTCTATTGTCATTGTTGAAAGTGGTTGTCGGTATTATATCCGGCAGTATGGCGGTGTTGAGCGATGGGTTGGATTCGGCTTCGGACGTGGTGACTTCGGCGGTTATGTTATTTACGTGTTCCATAATCAGCCGTCCTCCCAACTCCAGATATGTGTATGGCAGGGAAAAAGCGGAGAATGTCGCTTCAACAATCCTGTCCTTTGTGATATTTTTTATGGGTTGCCAGATTATTGTGACGTCGGTGGAGCAGATTATCGGGCAAAAGTTGAAGGAGTTACCTTCCATGCAGGCAATATGGGTGACGATAGTTTCAATTGCCGGTAAACTGTTGTTGTCATGGTATCAGTTTCATCAGGGTAAGCGGGTTGATTCGTCCATGTTAAAGGCGAACGCAATCAACATGCGTAATGATGTGATCATTTCCATGGGAGTGCTGGTCGGACTATCCTGCACTTTTCTTTTAAATATTCCTGTGCTGGATCCTGTTATTGCAGGGATGATCGGCATTTATATTTTATGGTCGGCAATCTGGATTTTCCGTGATGCCAATCTGGTATTGATGGATGGGATTTCCGATACTTCCGTATATCGCAAGATTATTGAAGCGGTGGAAAATGTGCCCGGTGCTTGTAATCCCCACCGTATTCGTCTGCGACAGATAGGGAACATGTATAATATCGTTCTTGATATTGAAGCTGACGGCGGACTGTCGTTGACGGAGGCTCACCAACTGGCGCAGGATGTGGAGAACAGTATTGGTAGTTGCATTGAAAATATTTATGATATCGTGGTGCATGTAGAACCTGTCGGCACGGTTCATTGTGCAGAGAAATACGGCATCAGCAAAGATAAATTAACAACGGAGGATAACGGCGGCAGATGATGCGTTTACGTACGGTGATATTCTCGCTTGGGATATTATTACCTGTTCGTACCTTCGAACATATCGTGGTTTGCGCTTTCGGCTTTTCGTTGCGGCCTGAAATTATTGAATGTATACGATACGGATACGGTAAACAACGGTGAGCGAGGATATATTTTGCTGAGTGATTCCATGCCCTCTCCTGCGCGTCTATGGATGTATTCTGCTGTTGAGAGGATGTCTCTTACAACAAGACTTGCCGTCATTCTGCGCTTCATCAGTTGTTGGCGCACGGTGAAATTCAGGTAGAAAAATCCGTTGACACGGCCTTGTGTGCTGACCATCGGGCCTACATAGTATGTCTCAATCCGCATGCGGGTGTTACTTGCAACATCCAGATTGTTGTTGACGGCTAACTGCCAGTTCCAGCTTTTTTCGTCATTGTCTATCTTAAACCGGTTATCGATCAGGTAATAATAGAAGCTTGTGTTTGCGTCAAGGTTCCAGAACCGTTTTATCTGTAATGTTGCGGACAGGTCGATGCCGGTAGAATAATCATTGCCTACGTTGGCCATGGAATCGAGCGTTACGCTTGTATGATACGGAATACGAAGTCGTTCGATTTTATCTTTGCGTGCACGGTGAAACAGGGCGGTAGAAAAGGTGTTGTTATTAACATTGAGGTTATATCCGAGTTCTACGGAATTTGTATATTCCGGTTTGATATGCGGATTCCCTTTCTGCGCCGTATTGTAATCGACATAAACGACATACGGTTCCATATAAAACAGTTCCGGCTGGGTAATTCGCCTTGTATATGCCGCGCGCAGCTGGGAGTTATCGTTTAACGAGTATGACAGGTGTACCGAAGGGAACAGGTCGAAACGGCGGCGGACGTTTTGTGCCCATTCGAAGTTGTTGCCGAGTTTACGGTATGTATATTCGCCGCGTAATCCAAGTTGGTATCCTATGCGTGAAAAGGAGTTTGATGCCATTGCGTATAAAGCGTGTATATCCCGGCGGAATAAAAATTTATTATACAGGTCGTCGCGACGCACGAATATGTTTTGTCCGGGATCGAACATATCTATGTTGTAGTCACCGTCTTCCGTATAGGTAAACATTTGATATCCGGCTTCGAATTTCCCGGTTTCATTGCTGAACGGATAAACGTAATCGGCGTTTATTTGTCCGGTGAAACGATATTCATGTTCCCATGCACGATGTCCCTGTACCTGATTACCTTGCATATCCCACAGGTCGGTATGAAAATATTCCATGGCATCGTTTTCGTACAGTCCGTATAAGGATGCTGTTAGTTTATGGCCTTTTCTTCCGGGGAAAAGATGTTCTACTCCCAGGTCGCCCCTGAAATGATATTCGTAGAGGTTCACAAAATCTTTTCCGTCGAACGACCCGTAAGTCTTTTCGCCTGTAGCGACGGATTCGTAGATATCTTCATAATGCAGTTCTCCGCCCCTCAGACGGTCTCTGTAACCTCCCGTGACGGCAGCTGTCCATGTCGTGTTTTCTTTCATCCAGTCGAAAGAAGACTGAAGGTAATACCATGCAGTGTGTCTTTCCCGCGTTCCCGTCGAATGATCTGTCGTCAACAGGTCGGGAGTTGTTATTGTTTTCAGCTGGTCGTAGTCGCTCAACACAAAACGCCGTGACGCTTCGCCCGATAATTGCCACCGGAAGTCTTTTTTGCGGAGCGCAAGCAGAAAATCCATATTCCGCGACCATACGGAACTCCCCATCAGGTTTACCATTCCGCTCCATCCTTCTACGCCCGACTTCTTCGTATTGATATTTATAATGCCGACAGCGCCGTCCGCATCATTTCTGGCGGAAGGTGTCGTCAGCACTTCGATATTGTCTATTTGTCCGGCTGATATTTGCTCCAAAGCTGCCGCTCCGCTTAAAGAACCGGGTTTGCCGTTGACATATACCTTAAATCCCGAACTTCCGCGGAACGTTATTTCACCCTCGGCATCGACGCGTATGGACGGCGTCTGCGTCAGTATATCCGCCGCAGTGCCTCCGGCGGCGGAAAGAAATTCAGCCGCTTCGATCACCTGTTTGTCTAATTTATATACAATCTGTCGTTTACGTCCCGTTACAACAACTTCCGATAATATCTGTTCGTTTTCTTCAATGATAATATCCGGTAATGATATTGCCTTCCGTTCCGGTGAGAGGTGGAACGGTTCCGTTCTGACGGTTTTGTATCCTATGAAGCTGACGGTAATAAAATATTCGCCTGTGTTTCGGGACGTAAAGCTGTAATTGCCTGATATATCGGTAGCCGTATAGCCGGCAGGAGTACTGTCGCGTACATTATATAAAATAATATTCGCAAATTCCACAGGCATATTATCTTTATTATCAACAATTTTGCCCGACACCTGACAGGTGAGCGACGAATTTTTGTCTTGTGCATGAATGTCGCTTTTGTTTGACAGAATGACCGCAAAGACAACAACAAAAACCGATTTTCTCCAAAAAGTGTTCATTTTTTTCCAAGATTTTAAAGACCTTCTCCTATTGTCGCAGAAGGATGTTTATAATGAATTATCCTTATCAAAACATATTGTAGAAGGGGACAGAGTCGCAGATTTTTACCGTTGAGAGCAGCCTTGATGTCAGGCTGCTTTTGCAGCTTTAAACCCTTCAATGGGGCAAAGGTAGTAAAAAATCTGCAACAATGGGCAGATGGTCGCTATATCCGCCTTTATAAAATTTTCCGCTGTATTTACGTAAGGGCGACTGCTCGCCGCGATTGTTTTTGGAGGTAAGCAGAAAGCTCCGGGCAAATATTTGCGGACTGCCTTCCCGAAGATATCTGTTCCAGTTACGGCTTATCATTATTTGGTCAAGTTGCGACCATTCGTTCCGGAATTTGTGGGAGCCGTAGAAATTCAACTTGTCCGGTTCGCCGAATAAGTTTATGAGATGATGGTTTTTATTAGCGCCTTTTATCAGTATTTGCATGCTTTTGTCGTATGGGTTATCGTTGAAGTCACCCATCACAATGATGTTGGCGTTATCATTCGTCTTATAGATGGAATCGCATAGTTTGCGGACTGATTTTGCAGCATCCACGCGGTCCTGCTCCGATTCTTTTTCGCCTCCCGAACGTGAGGGGAAATGGCAGACAAAAATATCTAATCTTTCGCTGTTAATCACTTCTCCCCACACATGCAGGATGTCCCGTGAACGTTTTCTTTTGTTTGTGAAATTTATCCGTTTCGATGCGTGTCCGAGATGACGGAACTTATCGCGTTGGTAGAGCAGGGCTATGTTTATTCCGCGGGCGTCGTTCCCGGTCGTTATACAATAGCTGTAATGTTGCTCTTTGAGCGGGGTGCGATTCAGCAAATGTACCAGCACGGTATCGTTTTCGACCTCGCACAGGCCGCATATCGCCGGTGTGCCCCATTCTCCGATGGCGTTTATCACTTGGGCAGTCTTACGCAAATGCCTGTAATAGCGGCCTGACGTCCAGCGCATAGGGCCGTCGGGCAGGAACTCATTGTCGTTTTTATGCGGATCATCGTACGTGTCGAAAAGATTTTCCACATTATAAAACATAATGCGGAAATCCTGATTATCGCTTTTACCGGGCGTCTTTAACGCATGTTTTTCGCTTCTGTTTCGTTGTGAATAAGCGTCCGTACAACCCGGTAATATCAGGAGGCAGCAGAAAAACAGTGTAATTTTTTTCAGGGACGGCCTATTTTTCATTGTCTTTTTTCTGCGGTACATATTCATAAGCGCCTATGGATGGGCCATGTTCACTTGTAAGACGGTTAATGCCGAAGCGGTCGACGGGATACTGTTCCGATACTGAACGGTCGGCTTTGCCGATGCCGGCGGATTTTTCATCCAGGCGAAAATCAAACACATAATCATACTGGTTATCCTTATTTTGCCGGCTGCTTTTTATGTATATCGGACTTTCGGCAAACAGGACGTCAATAAAACGTTCGTTGTCCGTCTTTCCTGTCTTGACGACACAGTGATTGAAGCGATAGTTGAATTGCTCGTCATGTCCGTTGATGTATTTTTCGCCGGTCGGGAAACTGATTTCGCCGCCATACAGCTCGGTTGTATCGGCCGACATGTCGCCGTCAATTATGCAGTTGTCGAAACAGGCCTGTTGCAATGGGAAAATATGTACTGTATTGTCGGCGTCTTCTTTGTCGGGAATAGAATCCGACAAGGTCAGGCATTTGTCAAACCTTCCGATGTTGTTGCTGATGAGGCCGGCCGGCATATAATTTGCCATTGTGCAGTGAGAGAACCGGTATTTGCCTCCGTAAAGTATGACGAGGTATTTACTTGCGTTACTGAATTCCGTGCCGGAGGCTTCAATATAGCAGTTTGCACTCCATAAGACATTGCCGTCCATATTTTTTATCTGCGAGTTGCTGATCGTCATTTTTTTCCTGTCGGGAGTTGACTTTGCAAAGGTGAGGCCTGATATTCCATTTCTTATCAGGGTGAAATGCAACTCGTTGTCGAAGCTTGAAGCTCCAAAAAACAGTCCGTCCCACTGTGCGGGTATATTATCGTAAGAGATTAACGAAGAAAAGTGATTGAGTCTGTCGCCGCGAAACGTAACAGGTTTTTCTTGTGTGCCGTTGCTTTTTAACGTTCCGTCGATCAGCCATTTGGCTTTATTATGCATGTAAAAGGAGGCGCCTTCTTCGATGCTGACGGTCACTCCCTCCGGGATCATAATGCTGTCGTATACGAGATATGGTTTGTCTGCGGAGAGCGTCGTATCGCCGGTAAACGTATTTCCTCCTTTCAGGATGTGCGCATTTTGTCCGTATGCTTCGAGCAATACGGATTGAACGATGCCGTTTGTGATGAACACAACCGAATCGTATATGACGAACGGGGTATTCTTATCATTTGGATCGACCGTCACTTCAACCATTACGTAAAGGCTGTCTTTTTTCCATACAGGTATATCGCTGAACAAATCGCCTTTACGTCCGTCGACATTTATCCTGAAGTTGCTTTCCTTGCCGCCGGCCAACAATATTTTGTTGATATTCAAGGCTTCGCCGTTTTTGTTGTATATCATGAAATAGCTTGTCGTAGAACCGATTGTCGTAAATACCGTATCGAATGACAGCGTATCGGTTGAAAATGTAAGCAGATGATTGGGGCTGACAGAGTAATCATTCATATTGTTACACCCTGTCGTTATTGCAGTTATCAGACATGTCGCCCATAAAATGAAATTGACCTTCTGCCTGCTTACAGGCGTCTGCGTACGGTTATCAAACAGGGAAACCCTTGTAATGCTGCTTTTCTTTTGCATGTGGAGTTAATTTATAGCGTTAATATAACGTGTAAACTCTTAAATTATTGTATGAATGGCCGGGATAACTAAAACAGGCAGGCGTTCCCGGCCATTGACCGATTATACGTTTCGGAGGATGTCGAGGAGATGTTGCCACCACAGGTCTACTGTTTTTATTTCGATACGTTCGTCCGGCGAATGAACATCGCGTAGCGTAGGACCGAAAGAAATCATATCCAGATGCGGGTATTTCTCAAGGAACAGCCCACATTCCAGTCCGGCATGTATAGCCATGACCAGAGCCTCTTTCCGGAATAGTTTTCGGTAACTTTCCAGCGCTACCTTAAGTATTTTTGATTCCGGGTTTGGTTTCCAGCCGGGATAGCCTTCGCCGTGTTCGACTTTAGCTCCTGCGAGCATGAATACGGCGGCTACCTGGTTGGCTATGGCCGTTTTTTCCGATTCCGTAGAACTCCGCTGACTTGTTACGACTGTGATTTCCGCGACGCCGGTCATTTTTACCGAAGCCAGGTTGGTGGACGTCTCGACAAGGCCTTCGATGTCATGACTCATATTGATGACGCCGTGCGGACATGCAAGCAAAGCATATATGAGCTTCTCTTTCAGAGTGGCGGGTAGACATGTGTCCGGCCTGTTTGTTGTTTCCATGATGAATTTTACATTCGGGTCGACGTTTCCAAGTTCATTTTCAATATCGGCGGCAAAATGGTTTAGCATGACGCGAACGTCCTCACGGTAACCGGCGGATGTTCCGATTACCGCACAGGCTTCACGCGGTATGGCATTGTGGAGATTGCCTCCTTCTATCGACGCGAGTGTAAAGGGATAATTTTCCTGCAATTTATATAAAAAACGGGCAAGGATTTTGTTCGCATTGCCGCGCCCTTTATGAATATCGCCTCCCGAGTGGCCGCCGTTAAGTCCGGTTATCGTGATACGAAAGTATAAATCGGAAGCGGAGGCCGGCTCCGGCTCGTATGCGAATGTGGCAACCGTTCCCTTACCGCCTGCGCATCCGATAAAGATCTGTCCTTCGTCTTCACTGTCCAGATTGAGCAGGATGTTGCCCGACATAAAACCTTCATCCAGCATTTTCGCTCCTGTCAGTCCGGTTTCTTCATCGACGGTAAACAGACATTCGACAGGCCCGTGTTCGATATCGTCGGAGGTGATAACGGCCAGCGCCGCTGCCAGCCCGATTCCGTTGTCGGCGCCAAGCGTAGTGCCTTCCGCACGTAACCAGTCGCCGTCGACGACGGTTTTAATCGGATCGTTGTCAAAATCATGCCTGACATTACCGTTTTTCTCGCACACCATATCAAGATGAGCCTGCATAATGACGGCAGGGCGGTTTTCATATCCTTTCGTAGCCGGTTTGGACAATAGCAAGTTGCCTGCCCGGTCTTTTTTCACGGCAATGTTATTTTCAGCAGCAACATCCTCTATGTACCGTATGATTTTACCTTCTTTTTTCGAAGGACGAGGTACTTGTGTGATCTGATGGAAATAATTCCACACCAATTTTGGTTCTAAATCTTTGATAATCATGTTTTTTTCAGTTTTATAGTTATAAATGTCAATTGTTAAATTTGCACAAAATCATAGACTTTGTCGGAAAAATGATGAATTAATCGTTTTGAAATTATCGTACATTCTATTTAAACTCTTATCTTTGCGTCCACAAATATAAAAACAAATGCTTAAAGTTGTTGTCTTTAGTGTTATAATTCTTCTTGTATGTGTCGTTTTGTTGTGTGTGAAGGTGATCATAAAGAAGAACGGGAGGTTCCCTGATATGCATGCAGGAGGGAATCCCGCGTTGGGAAAGATAGGTATCAAATGTGCTCAGGCGCAGGATTTTGAAGCTGGAGTCAGGATGGATCTTTTCGAACGTCTGGAAAGGAATGTTTGATAATTAATTTATTATTATAATGGATATGAAGGAAAAAATACATTATGTAATTGAAGCGGTACTTGGTGTTGCCATAATCGTTTTGTTTGTTATGCAGTTTTCAGGTAATAAGAAATCGGCATCTTCGGATGCTACCGTGACGGACGATGCTCTTATGTCGGGAGGTACGATGCCGATTGCTTTCATCGATGTTGATTCGCTGATGGCGAGTTATACCTATTCTATTGATTTGAATGAGCAAATAACAAAGAAGTATGAAAATTCGCGTGCTAATCTGACGGAGAAACTGCGTAAGCTACAGTCTGATGCGGCGGATTTTCAACGTAAAGTTGAGACGGGCTCATTTATTTCGCGTGAAAGAGCCGAAACGGAGCATCAACGCTTGATGAAGAAAGATCAGGATTTGCAGGAACTGCAGGCTCAGATGTCACGGGATTTAGGCGAGGAGCAACTACGTATGAACGAGGAATTGCGCCGGACGATCATATTGCAATTACGTGAATTTAATAAAGGTAAAGAGTATCAGATTATTTATGGGAAGATGAATGATAACATCCTGTATGCCGACGATGCTTATAACATTACGGGAGAGGTGATTGATTTTCTTAACCGTAAGCATGCCTTGTCTCCTGCGGCTAAAACGGACGAATAGGTACGCGAAGGGTTTTCGCGGCACAAGACGGGAAAAGAAAAATCCGGAGTTCTGCTTCTAAGCCGAATTCCGGTTTTCTTTCTTTACCCGACACATCTGTTGAGGTTAATGAAGCCGTCATTATATACAGGTCTCTAATCTTAATGCTAATGACTTACTATTCACGACATAGCATTTGACTTTTTACACATTTATTTATTGATCGCGCCAATTCCTCCAGCCACGATACGTTGTGCTACCTCGAACGTGAATCTTTCCTTTGATGCACTAATTTATTGAATTTTATATAAAATACATACTTGTATAATAGCTTGTTCATCAATACTTCTCACTCCTGTATACTATAAAACGACAATGAAAGCTTGCAACTATTGATTATCAGAAAAATACAAATAATAATGCCGGATAATCCTTGAAGTTTTTGCTTTTCCATCTTATTTAGCTCCTCGTTTTAATCTTTTTCATGTTAATTACCGTATAAATTGCAATAAGGGTTAATGTAGAAATGTGAATTTTTTTATCAAATTTATTGCATTTATTCAAAAAATATATATCTTTGCCGTCTAAAGTTTAATTCTGTATGACGAAAAGAGCCATTATTTTATCATTGTCTATTTTATTGCTGTTTGCGCAATCAACTTTTACACAACCAATAACAGTTGATTATAAATATAATATAGATTATTTCTATCCGGAAGGAAATTACACTTTCGACCCCAAAATTCCGCAGCCGAAAGATGTCCTCGGTTTTGAAATAGGGCATCAACACGTTGATTGGAATAACGTGTTGATGTATATGAAAGCCCTTGACGATGCTTCGCCGCGAGTTTCCATCAAACAGTTCGGGCGGACAAACCAGTTCAGGCAATTTATTCAGGTTACTTTTACGTCGGGAAAAAATCAGCAAAACCTCGAAAACATTCGTCAGCAGCATCTGAAACTGACTGATACGGAGACTTCAAAAGATTTGGATATTGATAAAATGCCTGTAATAACGAATTTGATGTATTCCATTCACGGCAACGAACCGTCGGGTGTCAACTCTTCACTACTGATAGCTTATTATTTGACGGCGCTGCAAGGCAAAGAAATAGAACGGCTGCTTGATGATATGGTCATTGTGATAACTCCCGGACTGAACCCGGACGGTATCAATCGTTTTGCTTCATGGGTAAATTCTTCGCGCAGTTTCCCTGATGTTGCCGATCTGAATTCTCGTGAATTTGCCGAACCCTGGCCGAGCAGTCGTACAAATCATTATTGGGCCGACTGCAATCGCGATTGGCTGATGGCTCAACATAAAGAAGGTCGGAACGCGCTTGAGATGTATTATGAATGGATTCCGAATGTTGTTTGCGATTTCCACGAACAGGGTAGCGGCACTTATTATTTCAGTCCGGGCGACCCGCGACGTACTCACCCGTTAACCCCGCAATTAAATCAGGATTTGACGGTAAAACTCACGTCTTTTAGCGCTCGCGAACTTGATAAAATCGGTACATTATATTATTCCAAAGAACGTTATGACGATTTTTACTATGGAAAAGGCGCTGCATACGGAGATATACACGGTTCCGTTTCTATTCTTTACGAACAGCTTGCCGCACGCGGACATCTGCGTCCGACGCAAAGTTTAGGATTGATGTCGTTCCCGTCGACTGTTCGTAACCAGACGTTTTCGGCGATAGGCATTCTGAAAGGCACTCTCGCCATGAAAAATGAATTACTTGCGTATCAACGCGATTATTATATCAATACAAGCAAACAAGCCGGGACAAACCCTGTCCGGGGATATATTTTTAATACCCGCGGTTCAAGAGGTATAAATTTTCACTTCCTTGAAAATCTGCAAAAACATCGGATTGAGGTATATCATTTATCTAAAAATCAAATAATTAACGGAACGGAATATCTGTCGGAAGATTCCTATGTTATTCCTGTTAACCAGAAATATTATGCAATGGTCAGAACCTTGATGGAAAACGTAACGGAGTTTAGTGACAGCGTATTCTACGATATTTCCACATGGACATTTCCTCATGCTTATAATCTTCAATATGACGAATTGAAGTCAACAGCCGGATTTTTAGGTGAAAAGGTTAGTGATAACGTATTTCCAAAAGGAAACATGATTGGCGGGAAAAGCGAAATTGCCTATTTATTCGACAACTCACAATATTATTCACACAGGTTAGTCGCGGAATTGCTTCGTCAGGGACTGATAGTCAAAGTAAGCGGCAAACCGTTTCATTACAGGACGGACGGAAAAGAGATTGCTTTCGGTTACGGAGCTTTCGCTGTGCCGGCTCAAAATCAGCCCCTTGATAAGGAGAAACTTTACAAAATCATTGACAGTATAGCTGTTGCGTGCGGGATAGATGTTTATTCCGCAGAACAGGGCTTAATGAGTGATTTTGATTTGGGAACGCCCTATTTCGCTACGCTTGAACTCCCTAAAGTTGCCGTAATAACGGGTTCGGGAATGGGTATTCCCGAATCGGGAGAAGTATGGATGTTGTTAAGTGAACGGTTTGATTTAAAGCCTGTAATAATTGATTATTCCAAATTGACGACCGCCAATTTGGATAAATATAATGTAATCGTCATGGCAGACGGCTCTCCTGCCCGATCGTTATCGGAAACGGTTGTCGATCGGATAAAATCGTGGGTTGCCGATGGCGGAACGCTTATCGCAACAGGTCAGGCATACCAGTGGACAAACAAAAACAAACTGACGGATATTAAAACCATTCCAACGATAAAAGCTAAAAAAACAGATGAATACAAAGAATATGCTACCCGGTCGGAAGACAGTTACGGTACGTCGGTCGAAGGCGTAATACTGAATTGCCGGTTGGACAAAACACATCCGCTCGGGTGGGGGTATAGCCGGGAATATATAGCCGTCATGAAAGTAGGTGCTACTGCTTTTGAAAAGTCGGAAAACAGATATGCTTCGCCGCTTTTCTATGCTGAGAAACCATATCTTTCGGGTTGTATTTCGAAAGAAAATTTAAAAAGGTTCGCTTCGAATCCCGCAGTGATTATTCAGTCTTACGGGAGCGGTCGGAATATCTGCTTTGCCGATGATCTCAATTTTCGCATGTATTGGTACGGCACCTCAAAGATATTCCTTAATGCCGTATTTTTCGGGCAATTATTATAATGTCAGCGTTTGTTCAACCTCCATTTTTTGCTTTTTCCATTTCTGATCTGTACATCAATAATTTTAACTATAACACGTAATATGAGTAAATTAAAAATCTTACTATTCATGAATCTCTGTTTCCTGTTTGCCTCAATATCCTTTGCACAGACACGGACAATTACAGGGAAAGTAACGGACGCTCTCAGTAACGAGCCCGTTGTCGGCGCTTCGGTTTTTGTAAAAGAAACGAACGTCGGAACTACTACGGACATTGATGGGAATTTTTCACTTAACATTCCCGAAAATGCCAATATGCTGACTGTTTCATACATCGGAATGCAAATGCAAGAAATTGAAATTGCAAGGAAACAGTCGATTAACGTTCAACTATCGGAATCGACAAGTGAGTTGGAGGAAGTGATTGTGGTGGCCTACGGTTCGACAACACGTGCCTCTTATACCGGTTCTGCGGTTAAAATAAGTGGCAAGGAGATGGAGTTGCGTCCAATCTCCAACATTACGCAGGCATTCAGCGGAGCTATCGCCGGCGTTCAGGTAGGCAACAACAGCGGGTCGCCCGGTACGGCCCCATCATTGCGTATCCGTGGAATCAGTTCTATCAACGGCTCTAATGATCCGCTTTATGTGGTTGACGGAGTGCCGTACGAAAACGCCCTTAGCAGCATTAATCCGGAAGATGTCGAATCGTTTACGATCCTTAAGGATGCATCGTCATCTGCTCTGTACGGTTCGCGCGCTGCAGCCGGCGTCGTAATGATTACAACGAAAAAAGGACAGAAGGGGAAACCCCGTGTCAGTATAAAAGCCAGCCAATCTTTTGCAAAAATCGGAATGGATTTCTATGACACCGTAAGCCCCGAAGAATTTTATGTCCTGAATTGGGAAAAATTGCGAAACCAATACGGAATATCTCAAACTAATCCCGTACCCGTACCTATGGATATTGCCGCTCAATTAGCTTCAGGAATAATCAGTTCTTATACGGTCAATGGAAAAACAACTTCTTATAGGTCGATTTACGATGAATTTGGTTACAATCCGTTCAATGTGCCAAACAATGAAATTGTACTTCTCGACGGTACGATCAATCCCAACGC
>JAITBC010000442.1 GCA_031283785.1 Tannerella sp.
CAGTTGGAAGATGTCGCCGGCCTGCGCCGCAAGCAATGCCTGCGCAAATTTTCTGTTACTCATTGCCTGGGTCGTCCAGTTACTGCCGTCTCCCGAATCGGAGCCGTTAGTTTTTACGCGATAAATTGCCGAATGTAAGTGTATAGGAGTGGCCGTTGCTATTATCAGCATTGAAAATATCCATTTTATCAAAGAATGTTTCATACCTTTGTAAATTTAAAAAGATGTTTATTAACAATTAGTTGTTTATTATTCAAATATTACTTGTTTATACCGTTTCTGTTCTTAATTTTATGCCGTTTCTGCTCCTGATTTATGCTGTCTCTGTTTTTAATCGTATTTCGTTTTACAGACGCTTTTGCCGGCAAGAAAAAATGTCATACAGGAAAAATTATTGCAGCATATATTAACAAACCGTCGAACACAATAACCATCCGCACTTTCAAGTTATATTGTCCGGTTATCTTAAATCAAAACTCGATATGCCAATATCCGTATTTAAAAATATACAGATATATTACATCGCTGCAAAGATATTAATAAATTTCCTGATGATCAAATTAATGGAGACATATTTTTTCAACATCAACAAAAAATAACAATTGCGACCCTCTTATAATTATTATTAACATATATTACTCAATAAGGTTGCTTTCTCTACGTGCATTGGCGATTAATTCAGTCGGATTTGATGCGTTTAATTTCAGGTTTAGCTTTTTGTGAAACGACAGGATTGTCGAAAGAGCGACATTCATTTGTTCGGCAATCTGCCGGTTACTCATACCGGTGACAATCATCTGCAAAAATAATTTTTCGAGAGGCGTAAGAACGACGGTTTTTTGTGTTGTCCTGTCGGCAATACGTCTGATTTGCGGGCTGATGTATTCATTACCGTGTGTTACGGTCCGGATTGCGTTGAGAATCTCGTCTGCGATTTCATTTTTCACGACATAGCCGGATGCGCCGTTTTTCAGCATGCGTATTGCGATGGAATATTCGGTGTGCCCTGTCAGGGTGATAATTTTTATTTGTGGATATAACTTGTGTATCTCGGCACAAAACATCATTCCGTCGCCATCCGTCATGTTGATATCGAGCAGCAATATAGAGGGAGAATATGAAGCCAATTTATCCCGACAATCCGACAGTCTTAACGAATACCCCGTTACCAGGGCTATTCCCGAAGCGTTGATGAACGGGATCAGCGCTTCTACGAACATTGTACTGTCGTCGGTTATGTGTATGGTTATCATATAAAAAAATGAGCATGTATTATTTTAACATTGTTTTCATTCCTCCGGACGATTTAATTTTATATCCTCCGGTTATATTATCGGAGTAGATAAGGAGATATTCTATTTCGGGGATTTTTTCGGCCATCCGGACGGCCGTATCGATGCCCATAGCCATGAATGCGGTGGCATAGGCGTCGGCTGTCATGCAGTCGGGGGCGATGATGGTGGCGCTCAAAATGTTTTGTTCGGAAGGATATCCGGAGTGCGGATCGATGGTGTGGACATATTTTTTGCCGTCTTTCACATAATAATTCCGATAGTTTCCGGAAGTGGCGACTCCACATTTGTCACATAGCCTGATGATGCTTTCGATTTCATATTTTATGCCGGAAATGTCATCTTCGGGTTTGTTGATGCCTATCTGCCAACAATTTCCGTCCGGGTTTTTACCTCTGACCGTTACTTCTCCGCCTATCTCGACCATATAAGTCTCAACGCCTTCGCTTTCAAGTAGCGCAGCAATTACATCCGAAGCATAGCCTTTGGCAATAGCCGAGAAATTGAGCATTATTCGAGGATCGTCTTTTATGACCCTTCTACCTTCGAGGTGTATTTTTTTATAGCCGACAAACATTTTTATACTGTCGATTTTCCGCTGTGATATGCTGTCGCTTTTTTCAAAGCCGAATCCCCATAAATTTATGAGCGGGGCAATTGTTACGTCGAAGACTCCGCCGGAATTTTCGGATACTTCCATAGCTTTGTTGAATACGGTCACGAATCGCTCGTCGACTTCGACGTCTTCGTTACGGTTCACCTTCGAAATAATGGAATTAGGATTAAACGGATTTAAGGATAAGTTGAAGGCCTGTAATTCGGCGTCTGTTTTATCGGTCAGCAGAGCCGGCGACTGATATTTTATATGATATAACGTATGGAAAACGCTGCCGCTATCTTCATAATAAGGATCGTGGCACATACATGTCGAAAACATCACGGCGCCGATTATCACGGTATTTACGGTTTTAAACATATTCTTTATTTTACCGGATTGCGGAATTGTTTCGGTATCGGCGTCTCGAAATGCAGCTCTTCGCCGGTGGCGGGATGGATGAAAGACAGGCGTGCGGCATGCAGCATAAGACGTCCGGAGGGGTCGGTCTCAGCTCCGTATTTCGGATCGCCGGCGACGGGATGACCGATATGCTCCATTTGTGCGCGTATCTGGTTTTTGCGGCCGGTTTCGAGGTCAAGTTCTATGAGTGTGTATTCCGTATTGCTTTTCAGTACGCGATAGCGGGAGACGGCTTCTTTACCGTGTTGCGGGTCTGTGCAGTAGACTTTCATGCGATTGTTTTCCGCCAGATAAGTTATTATGGTATCTTCGTTTTTTTCGGGAACGCCTTCCACCAGAGCGACATATGTGCGCCGTGTGATCAATTTGTGCCAGTTTGCGCGCATATATTCCTGTATGTTCTTATTCCGCGCGAACATCATTAATCCGGACGTACCTTTATCTAAGCGGTGCAGGATGAATACTCTGTTTCGGGGATCGGTTTTTTTTACATATTGCGACAATAAAAAATAAGCGGTATGCTCTTGTGAAGGATAATCGGATACGGACAGCAGGCCTTCCTTTTTATCGATGACGATCAGATCGTTGTCTTCCCAAACGATTTTCATCTGTGGATGGTTGAATGTAACATATCCCTTTTCATGACTTATTAATAATTTGTCGCCGGGATTCAACGGGGTGTTGAAATGCGTCACGGGCGTACCGTTTACCCATACCTGTCCGCGTCGCAATAAAGCTTTGACGGTCGTTTTGCTTTGCGGCGCAAGTAATTCGAGCAGATAGGGCAGGAGCGTATTCTCTTCTTTTACAATCGATTGTTGTCCACGTGGCGTCTGCTGTTCATTATGTTTTTTCACAAAATTCCTTTGCATTATTGTAATTCGTCGGAAAAATAACTTTTCGGTAATTCACGGCAGTTATATTGTGATGCCATTATCTCGCCGTAAGCGCCTGCCGAACGAAAAGCGATAAGGTCGTTCCGTTTTACTTTGTTGAGTTTGACGTCTTTGCCGAAGACGTCCGACGATTCGCATATCGGGCCTGCAACGTCGTACGTATCGGTCGGTTCGTCGCTTGTTATATTTTCGGCATGATGATAGGCGTCGTACATGGCGGGGCGGACGAGGTCTGTAAAACCTGCGTCAAGTATGGCAAATTGTTTTACTTCTCCTTTTTTTACGTACAGGACTTTTGAAATAAGCGACCCGCACTGGCCGACGACGGAGCGTCCGAGTTCGAAATGTATCTGTTGCCCGTCGCGTTGTTTTATTAACTTGTGGAATACGGCGAAATAATTTTCAAATTCAGGTATACAAAGATGATTTGGATGGTAATAATCAATACCAAGACCTCCGCCGAAATTGAGATTTTCGATGTTAACGCCGTTTTTTTCGAGTTCGTCCGTCAGTTCGTTTGAACGGATACATAAATCGCGGAATGCCGACAGGTCGGTGATCTGCGAGCCGATATGGAAATGAAGGCCTGTGAAGCGTACGTTTTCCATGGAGTTCGTTTCATGGAGCACACCTTCCAGCAGACCGAGGTTTATGCCGAATTTATTTTCCTGTAATCCGGTCGTGATTTTTGCATGTGTATGTGCATCCACATTCGGGTTAACGCGCAGCGCTATTGTTGCCGTTTTATTTTTTGCTCCTGCCAGCGCGTTTATAACTTCGAGTTCGGCCAGCGATTCCACATTGAAGCAGGCGATATCGTTATCGAGGCCGAAGTTTATTTCCCAATCCGCTTTCCCGACGCCGGCAAATACGATTTTCGACGCCGGGAAACCTGCGGCCAGGGCAGCGCGTATCTCGCCGCCGCTTACGCAGTCGGCGCCGAGCCCGTTTTTCGCTATCAACGAAAGTATACGCGGATTTGCATTCGCCTTTATCGCATAATGCTGGTGATAGCCGTATTTATTTATTTCCGTCCCGATGACGTTCAGCGTGTCTTGCAGCAATGCCATATCGTAATAATAGAACGGCGTTTGCATGTTTCTGAATTTTTCTGTCGGGAATGTACCTTTTATCATAATTAAATATAATTTTAATTGGTTTGTCTTCGTGGTGGTTTATCTTCGCAGTTTGCCTTCGGGCGCTAATTAAACAAACGTTCGCTTAAAACCTGCAACGCGCGTTTCTTGTCGGACAGCCGTACTAACAATGATACATTAAAGTTGCTGCCTCCGTACGAAATCATACGGACAGGAATGTCTTTAAGCGCGGAAATTATCAGGGCTTCAAAACCAAGGTTCTCCCATTCCAGGTCTCCTACGACGCAGATGATGACCATGTCTTTGTCGACCGTGACGGTACCGTATTTTTTTAAGTCGTTGACTATTTCCTCCAGATGCTTGGGTTTATCAATCGTAACGGAAACGCCTACTTCCGACGTAGTAACCATATCTATCGGCGTACGGTATGTTTCGAATGTCTCGAAAACTTTGCGCAGGAAACCTGTTGCGAGCAACATGCGGCCGCTTTTTATTTTTATGGAAATGATATTGTCTTTTGCAGCGACCGCTTTTATTTTCCCTTTTTCCATTTCGTTGGAAATCGTTGTTCCCGGTGCATCCGGCTGCATTGTGTTCAGCAGACGCACGGGTATATTATTCAGTTTTGCCGGCAGGATGCAGGTAGGGTGCAGTATTTTAGCGCCGAAATAAGCAAGTTCGGCAGCCTCGTCGAAATGCAGACGGCGTACGGGAGAAGTGTTATCGACAATTCTCGGGTCGTTATTGTGCATACCGTCGATATCCGTCCATATCAGGATTTCTTCGGACTGTACGGCCGCCCCGATCAATGAAGCGGTATAATCGCTTCCTCCTCGTTGCAGGTTGTCTATTTCGCCGTAAGCATTGCGGCAGATGAATCCTTGTGTGATATAGATGTCGGCGTCAGGGTTCACGGTCAGCAGATGATTGAATTTTTCTCTGATATAAACGGTGTCAGGTTCTGAGTTTTTATCCGTCCGCATATAATCTAAAGCAGGGAGTATCACGGATCTGACGCCTGTTTCGTTGAGATACAGGTTCATCATGCCGGTAGACATTAATTCTCCCTGTGCGAGGATGACACGTTCTTCGAACAGTGTAAAAAGGTCTTTTACAAGAGAGCGGATATAGCTCAAATGAGATGTTACAAGTTCGCCGGCTTTATCTTTATACTCCTGCGTGCCGTACAGTTCGTTTACGACGCCGGCATATTTTACCGATAAGCGATTGATAACTTCATTGGCGCCGTCATGATTTTTTTTATATAAATAATCCGAAATTTCAACCAGCGAATTTGTTGTACCGGACATGGCCGACAGTACTACAACCTTTTGTTCTCCGTCGCAAATCAATCCGGCAACGTCTTTCATTCGTTGTGCCGAACCTACAGATGTTCCCCCGAATTTCAAAACTTTCATTTTTTTTCGATAATTAAATTGTTGTTGATATGTTCTGTTTGTAATAAGCTGTTGTTTTCGCATTTGACGACACGGGCGGGAAACGCATTTACGATATTGTAATTATGTGTAGTCATTATGACTGCCGTTCCTCTGAGGCATATATCGTGCAGTAATTGCATGATCTGTCCGCTCGTTTCCGGATCCAGGTTACCGGTCGGTTCATCGGCCAGTATGATTTCCGGGGTGTTAAGCAATGCACGCGCTATCGCTATGCGTTGCTGCTCTCCTCCCGACAGTTCATGCGGCATCTTGTATCCTTTATTGGGCATTCCCACTTGCTCCAGCACGTCGCTGGTGCGCCTGTTTATTTCGTTCCGGTTTTTCCAGCCTGTCGCTTTAAGTACAAATTCGAGGTTTTTGATCGCTGAACGGTCAATCAGTAATTGGAAGTCCTGGAACACGATACCCAGTTTTCTTCTGAGATAAGAAATCTCCCGCCGTTTTATTTTCCGCAGGTCGTATCCGGCAACGTAAGCTTTTCCTTTGCGGACAGGGAGTTCACAGTATAAAGATTTAAGCAGGCTACTTTTGCCGGAGCCAACTTTTCCTATCACATAAATGAACTCTCCTTTATTCAGCGTCAGGGAGGCGTTGCTTAACACGATGTTTTCTTCCTGACAGACTTCGATATTTTCTAATTTGACCAGTAATCCGCTTTCCATCTTCTTTATTCTTTATGTCTCTTTTTCAGTTCTTTAGCAATGTCTTCAATGCCAAATCCCTTACTTGTCAGCAATACAGTCAGGTGATAGATCAGGTCGGATGCTTCGTAGATAAAATTGCTGTCCGTGCCGTTCGTCGCTTCAATGACCGTCTCGACGGCTTCTTCGCCGACTTTTTGCGCCATTCGGTTTACTCCCTTATTAAAAAGGGAGGTGGTGTACGATCCTTCCGGTTTTTCCCTGAAACGCCTGTTTATAAAGTCCTGCAGATATTGCAGGAAAAATATGCCGTCTTTGTTTGTTTCCCCGAAGCAGGTGTCGGCTCCCGTATGGCAGGCAGGCCCGACAGGATTCGCTTTTATGAGCAGCGTATCGTTATCACAGTCTGTAAGTATTTTCACTACATTAAGGAAATTGCCGCTTGTCTCTCCTTTTGTCCATAGCCGCTGTTTGGTACGACTGAAGAACGTCACTTTCCCTGAGGCGACGGTTGCCTGAAACGCTTCTTCGTTCATAAATCCCATCATCAGCACGACATTCGTCTGCGCATCCTGTATAATTGCGGGGACTAAACCGCCCATCTTATTAAAATCCGGATTCATATATGTTTCTTTTTTTCTTTTTTCGATAGTTTCGCGCCGGCCGGTTTGCATGACCTCGTCCGTACTGTTATCTGACGTTTACCTTTTCACTTTTAAGGTATTGTTTTAATTCGGGGATTTTTATTTCTCCGAAATGAAATACGCTTGCGGCGAGGGCTGCATCCGCTTTTCCTTTGATGAAGACGTCGCGGAAATCTTCTTTTTTTCCTGCGCCTCCCGAAGCGATGACCGGAATATGGAGCATATCGGCAAGTGTGGATAACGCTTCGTTAGCAAAACCCTCTTTTACGCCGTCGTGATTCATGCTGGTAAATAATATCTCGCCGGCGCCGCGGTTTTCCGACTCTGCCGCCCACTCGAAGAGCTCCCGGCCGGAAGGGATGCGTCCACCGTTAAGATAACATATCCATTTGCCGCCTTCCCGATTAGCGTCTATTGCCGTCACACAGACCTGGCTGCCGAAGTTACGGGCAATCTCGTCGATGAGTTCCGGTCGGCGTATGGCGGCAGAATTTACCGAGATCTTGTCGGCGCCGGCATTAAGCAATCGTTCGACGTCCCGCAATTCGTTAATACCTCCTCCGACGGTAAACGGGATGTTGATGTTCGCGGCGACTTTCTTCACCAGTTCCGTAAACGTTTTGCGCCCTTCGTGCGAAGCCGTGATGTCGAGATAGACAAGTTCGTCCGCCCCCTGGCGGCTATATTCCGCTCCCAGTTCGACAGGGTCGCCCGCATCGCGGAAATTGACGAAGTTGACGCCTTTCACGGTCGTTCCCTCCTTTACATCCAGACAAGGTACAATACGTTTTGCTAACATAAACTATTCTTTCGTTTTAAACATTCAACGGCTCTTTATTTCCTGCAAATCTCTAAGAGTAATCCTCCCTTCATAAATCGCTTTGCCGAAAATCACCGCAGGCACGCCTGCCGCATCCAATTCTTCTATATCTTTTATAGAGCCGACGCCTCCACTTGCGATAAGGTAGATATCCGGCATCGCAGCAAGTATTTTTTTATACAGCCCGGTCGACGGACCTTGAAGCATACCGTCACGGTCGATATCCGTACAGATTACTTTTGTGATTCCATAATGATGATATCCTTCAATAAAAGGAATCAACTCTTTGGCGGTCGTTTCCTGCCATCCGCCGACGGCGATCTTTTCGTTTTTTGCATCGGCGCCAAGTATGATGTGTTCGTTGCCGAAGCGTTTTATCCATTCGCGAAACATGTCCGGCGTTTTTACGGCAATGCTGCCTCCCGTAACCATCTGCGCTCCACATTCGAAAGCTATCTCAAGGTCTTTGTCGCATTTGAGGCCGCCGCCGAAGTCAATAACCAAAGAAGTCTGTGTCGCTATGCGCTCCAGTACCCGGTAATTGATGATCCTGCCTTCGCGTGCACCATCCAGATCGACGACATGCAGCCTTTTAATGCCGCAATCTTCAAACGACTTTGCTACATCGGGCGGGTCTCCGTTATAGATTTTTTTTGTGTCGTAGTCGCCTTTCGTCAGGCGTACACATTTTCCGTCGATTATATCAATAGCGGGAATAAGTTCTATCATGCCGTTTTCACAAATCAATAAAGTTTTTCAATATCATGTCTCCTGTTTCTCCGCTTTTCTCGGGATGAAATTGTGTCGCATAGAAGTTATCCTTATGCATAGCCGCGCTGAACGGACGGATATAATCGCTTGTCGCTGCCGTATCGTCCGTTACGGAGGCGTAATAGCTGTGTACAAAATATACATACGCATTATCCGGCAGGCGGTCGAAGAGCCTGCCACGCATGTCGGATAACGAATTCCATCCCATGTGCGGCACTTTGTCTTCGTGCCGTTGCGGAACAAACCGTTTGACGTCAGCGTTGAAAATGCCAAAGCAATCGGTATCTCCTTCTTCCGAATGGCGACACATCAGTTGCATGCCGATACAAATACCCAATACCGGTTGTTTCAACTCGCACAACAACCTGTCCAACCCGCGTCCGCGCAAATAGTTCATAGTTGTGCCGGCTTCTCCCTGCCCGGGGAACACCACTTTGTCCGCCGTCCGGATTATCTCCGGATCGTCGGTGATGAGGGGTGTTATTCCGAGCCTCTTCAATCCGTAATCGACGGAACAAATATTTCCGGCATTGTATTTTATGATAACTATTTTCACATCCGTTCTTTATTTTCAGCCTGCAAAATTACATAAAAATGCCAAGATTTCCAAACGTATGAAATAAAAATCAAGACCGTATTCCTGAAATATTGACGTTAAAACCTGAAGATATAAAAATTACTTGTCTGTTTGTAACAATATTTTGAAAGCGAACGAAGAGTAAGGGAGAATATTATTGCGTTTCATGCGGCTGTTTGCATGTATCTCGTACCGTTTTGGATGGTTGATGAAGCTCGGTTTGTGTATCCTTCTGTTTGCAACCGGAGAAAACGCGATAATCAACAGTAGTATAGCGGTATAATATCTTCATAAGTTATTTAAAGATTACTACATTAATTAAATATAGTGTAGTTTGAGTACGCTTAATAAATCGCTTAAAAAAATCGTAATGAGATTTTTTTCTCGTTTTTTTCGGGATTAAGTGTTTTTTTAAGTGTTTTTTTAAGTGGTCGTTTTT
>JAITBC010000003.1 GCA_031283785.1 Tannerella sp.
AGTTATGGCGCCTGTATGGTACATGGTCACTGTCATGGCAGGATTGATGAGTATAATACCCGGACAGGCGATTTGCGTGTGGATGTGGGTATAGACGGCAAACTTGCCCGCGAGTGTGGTGGGATTATTCCTTTGGAACGGCTGTACGAGTATTTTCGCAGCATTGCCCAAAACGATAATTTTGCCAGGTATGTAGCAGAAAATCGGGAACGGAATCCGGTATAAAGAAAAAAACTTACAGAATGAAAACAAATAAAACAAATGTCGCCCGCCTGTTGGACCGGGCAAAAATCCCATACGAACTTATTCCTTATGAGTTTGATGAAAACGATTTGAGCGCTCCACACGT
The DNA here is from genome assembly GCA_031283785.1 of Tannerella sp. Next base: position 350 of record JAITBC010000003.1, read on the forward strand.
AGCGGAAGCCTTGAATGAGCCGATTGAACAGGTTTTCAAAACGATTGTGTTGAAAGGCGATAAAAGCGGTTATTTTGTTTGCGTCATTCCGGGTAACAGCGAAGTTGATTTGAAAAAAGCGGCAAAAGTTTCCGACAACAAAAATTGTGACCTGATTCCGCAAAAAGACCTTTTACCTTTAACCGGATACATTCGGGGCGGCTGTTCGCCGGTAGGAATGAAAAAGCATTTTCCGATTTATATTCATGAAACTTGCCTGCTATATGACCATATTTTTGTCAGCGCCGGACAGCGAGGTTTGCAAACGAAAATTGGGACAAAGGATTTGGTAGAAATTACAAAAGCGAAAATGGTGGAGATTGTTTAATGTGTTATGAGTCTATTTGTATGGAAAATTAAACCGCATGTTGGCAGGATAACTTCCCATTTTTATTCGATAAAATGGTCTGTTTTGCAAATAACAGGCAAACAATTTGTACCTTTGCCCCTGTAAAATTGAAAATTACGGCGTAAAAACCGTTTAGATATGACATAACGTTCGCTGAACGTCTCAAGTAGAAAACTGGCAATTTTCAAGAAGAGGAGACATCTGCGCAATGTTCATGCCGTACGTAAGTATAGCGTGGAATTGCCTGTTTTCCTCTTCGGGTATGCCAGTACCTCTACGTTGAAGCAGTGTGGATTCCACGCTTTTTCGTTGGATGCAGGCGAACACAGTATAACCAATAAATTGAACGAAAATGAAAGAGATTAAAATTTTCATCGCTGTGTCGCTTGACGGTTTCATTGCTTTCCCTGATGGTGGAATGGACTGGCTGGCAGGATTATCCTGCCCTACCCTTAACGAATTTAGGGACAAAACATTTTATGATTCGATAGACACTGTTATTATGGGAAATGGCGCATATCTGGAAATAGCTTCCTTTGATGTGGATTGGCCATACAAGGATAAGATGGCCTACGTGCTTTCCCGTCGGAATGACAATCTGCCACCGAAGGCAACTGTTTCGTATCTCACTGAAAATGTACTTGAAAGGATACGTCAAATCAAATGTCAGGAAGGTAAGGATATCTGGCTGTTGGGTGGCGGACAAACGATACGCCTCTTGCTGAACCACGATTTGGTTGATGAACTGCAACTTTGCTATATTCCGGTTATGATGGGCGAGGGTATTCCTCTGTTTCCCTGCAAAATGAAAACATCGAAGTGGGAACTGACGGGAAGCACAGTTTATGATTCAAGTGTTTTGAAAGTCGATTACAAAAGAGCAAACCGATAAATGTCCGTTTTCTACAAGTTTAGCAAGTTCTTCATCTTTATCTTTGCACCGTCAAATTTTAAAAAGTAAAAAAAGAGACGAAAAATTTATTGACATTTTTTGAGATTCACGGAAAAGATGGCATGTCGGTTAACCTTCGTGTGGTATTGGATTGTATTCAGACAAATAATACGCAAATATTCATGTTCTGATAGCGGCTTCCCATCTATTGCAAAAATATTTGCAAATCAATATCTTACAAATGAACAATTATTTTCTTGTGTTTTAAATTTGTCTATGTGAACAATGTTCATTTTATTTGCATCGTTAAATTAATTATCATTGATATATATGGACAGAAAACAAATTCAAGAGCAGAGAATGAAAAGCTATTTCATTCAGGCTGCGAAAGACATGCTAAAGGGAGAAGGATTAAAGAGCTTGAGTGTGAGGAGTGTTGCTGATAGAGCAGGTTATTCTTTTGCCACTCTATACAACTACTTTAAAGATTTGAATGAATTAATCTTTGTCTGTGTAAAAGATTTTCAGGAAGAATGTTTGGAGATTGTCACCGGTAAAACAAAAAAGATACCGGACGGGAAAGAAAAAATCAAAGCCACAGTAATGGCCTATATTTCTTATTTCCTTGAATATCCGGGAGTTTTTGAGTTGTTTTTTCTGGAACGAATGGGGAATATAGGGAACAAACAGGCAACTTCTGAACTCATATATACATTTTTAGACCGTTTGTGCGAGGAACAGTGGATATATTGTTTGAAAGAAAACATGGTTGATTCTGAAAAAGTGTCCATCCAAAAAGCTCAATTGCGTTTTGCCGTTATGGGTATGCTTCTGTTCTATGAAAACAGGTTACAACCAGAAAGTTATCCGGAATTTATGAAACTGGCAAATCAGCAAATAGATGAAATTATATCAACAAATGACCAAAATCAAGCAGGAAAATGAAAACGAAGAAGGAGTTAAAAGCCATCTACAGGGAAATGAAATTTAGAATGGGTGTATTCCAAATTAGAAATATTTCCGATAATAAAATATACATTTCAAGCAGTACAGACCTTGTTGCAATATGGAACAGAAGCAGATTTCAATTAAATTGCGGTTGTCATCCGAATACAGAACTGCAAAAGGCGTGGAAAGAGTTTGGTGAAGAAAATTTTGTGTATGAAATACTTAGTGAAATCAAACAGGATGACACAATGACAATAGACTGTCGCAAAGAACTGAAACAAATTGAAGAATTGTTGATTGAAGAATTACAGCCTTTTGAAGACCGGGGTTATAACAGAAGTGCACGGGATTAAATAAGCATGAATAGCAAGGAGTTGAAACAATATTTTCCGACATTGAAGTGCTGGAAACTTCGCATTGCCACCAAAAGCATTTTGCAGCAAGGCAAAAACAGACTGAATGTAGTAACGTCTACAAAAAACACAGTTCTATCTACGAAACAGCCCGTTTGGTCTCATTTTTTGAATTTGCTTTCACGAACAAGTTACTTTTGAACTCAAAAACAGGATAGCTCATTGGTCATGACAGAAAACTCATTTATATACAATTTTTTCACCAGCCCCCGATACAGAATCCGGAGGCATCTCCTGCTTATCCTGTCTTTGGCACTAATTGCTTCACACCAGACATATATCAATTTTCAAACATACCCGGATATTTGGACTTACAAAATATATCTGTGGATGGCATACCTGATTGTCAGCTATTTCAATATCTATGTGCTGGTTCCACGCCTCCTGCTGAAGAAAAAATATGCGCTTTACGGCTTGACTTTATCGGTCGCTATTATTTTTATGCTGTTAGCGAAATATTGTATTAAGTTGGCTGCTTTTTCCGCGTTGAATATTTCACAAACATACAGTTGGGTGAGCCTGCTGGACTCGGTTTCGTATTTTGCGTTTTACGTGATATGCATTTCCGGAGTATCGTTGACGATATTGCTGCGGCTTTGGATGGAAGATAAAATGCAAATCATCCGTCTGGAGAGCGAGCATGTCCGATTGGAAGTTGACAGGATGAAGGAACAAATCAACCCGCAATTTCTTTTCGACATACTGGCTCATATCACGGAATTGACAAAGACTGATCCTCGGAAGACTTCGGAGATGTTGCTTAAACTGAGTCAGTTGTTAAGATACGAACTGTACGACTGTAACCGCGAAAAAGTATTGTTAAATTCCGATATTCAATTTGTATCCAATTATTTGAAGTTGGAACAATTGCATGATGGCGATTTTACATATACACTCTCAACAACCGGAAATACAGGAAATCATTTCGTTCCCCCACTTTTGTTTATTTCGGTTGTGCATGGCGTTTTGAATAAAATCCGTTACAGGAAAAAACCTTTCGCGTTGCAGGTTTTCTTTCGGATTGATGATGATAAAATCTGCCTGGATTGCAGCGCTAAGAAAGCGGATTTAGCAGATTTACCGGATTCCGTGTTCTCAAATATCAGGCAACGACTTGATTTGCTGTATCATGACAACTATGGTTTTTCGATAAAGGCAAATGGCGTAGAACTTCAATTAAACACTCCCAATCATGTATAACAGGCTGGATGATAAAGTTTCCGATTTTCTGTTAAGTTCCGATTACAGGCTATACAGGCATCTTATACTGCAAGGGTTTGTATTCCTGATTAGCCTGAATATCTTTTGGGATGCGGAGGATGAAATGATTGGCGGACGTATGGGTGTGTGGTGTGCTTACTTTCTGCTGCTTGACGCCATTGTATATTTCAACAGTTATGTATTGTTTCCCCGGTTGCTGTTAAAAGACAAAATCCTTTTTTATGCTTTGTCTGTTGCAACTTTGATACTTTTTTCCGTCTTTGGTATCGGTCTGCTTCAAAGCATTGCTTTGCCTGCCGGCGAAGATTCCGGAGAAACAGATGTGTCTGAAATATTAATGGGAATCACTTCTTCCTCCCTTACACTCGGATTTTTTATAGCCGGAATATCCACGCTGTTGTTTTTCAAGCACCGGATGGAACAAAGCCGGCGCATTGAGGAATTGAAATCAGCCACCTTGCAGTCGGAACTGAAATACCTTAAAAGCCAGATTAACCCGCATTTCCTGTTCAACATGTTGAACAGCGCCAATATCATGGTGCATGAAGACTCCGGTATTGCTTCGCACATATTGATAAAACTCAATGACCTGTTGCGTTATCAAATAAACGACAGTGTCGGAGACAGGGTGCGTCTTAATGAAGACATCGCTTTCCTGAACGATTTTCTGGAACTGGAAAAGACTCGCCGCGACCGGTTTGATTATACTCTGACGAAAACGGGCGATGTTGCATCTGTCCATGTTCCACCGCTACTGTTTATTCCTTTTGTGGAAAATGCGGTCAAACACAGTTCAGACAGCGAAAACGGTTCGTTTGTGCATATCGAATTTAGGGTATGCACCGGTCAACTGTCATTCGTCTGTAAAAACTCTAAACCCGCAAATCCTGTAAAAAAGCATGAAGGAGGATTGGGCTTAAACAATATCAAACGCCGCCTCGATTTGCTGTTCGGCGACGACCATTCACTGAAATTGCAGGATGAAGAAACATGTTATACAGTTAATTTACAAATAAAAATATGAAATGTATCATAGTCGATGACGAACCCATTGCCCGTAAAGGCGTTAAAAAATTAGCGGAAGAGATTCCCGCGCTTGAACTGTTGACAGTTTCAACAGCGCAAAGGCAGCCGCCGTTTTCATGAAAGAGAATCCGGTCGATTTGGTGTTTCTGGACATACAGATGCCCGGCGCGAGCGGAATAGAATTTGCCCGGAGTATCCCGAAAACAACGCTGGTGATATTTATTACCGCCTTCACTGAATATGCTCTGGACAGTTACGAAGTGGATGCTGTCGGCTATTTAGTCAAGCCGGTAGAGCCTGCCAAATTCAGGAAAGCGGTGGAAAAGGCGCTCGCCTATCATTCGTTGCTTCTGGACGAGGAGAAAAAGGCGGTGGAAAACATCGGGAATGAATATATCTTCGTCAAATCCGACCGCCGCTATTTCAAAGTGAACCTGAAAGATATTCTTTTCATCGAAGGATTGAAAGATTACGTTGTCATTCAGTTGGACGGCAAGCGGATTATTACCCGGATGAGCCTGAAAAGCATACAGGAACTGCTTCCTCAAAGTACTTTCCTCCGTATCAACCGTTCGTATATCATCAACAGGGAACAGATTGATTCTTTTGACAACAACGACGTGTTTATCAAGTCGTACGAGATAGCTATCGGCAATTCCTTCCGGGAATCATTTTTTGAGGAGTTGATGAAGAAAAGGTAATGAATGCTTATTATACTCGAATAAATAAAAGGAATGAAATATCGTATGTCGCTCAAATATCCCGTTCCGTCGCTTTTTCTGTGCATTTGGTCTCAAAAGGAGTCATCGCATTTATTCCCGGTATACCTTTGTCGCCTGAAAAAGCAAAAATGGATAATCTGTTCAAAACAGAAGCAGAATATTTTTGCGTCATAAAATTTAATAACAAACGAATATGGAATCGAAAAATTGTCAAAGTTGCGGTATGCCGATGAAAACTGCCGAAGAGTTCGGAACGAACAAAGACGGCAGTAAAAATCAAGACTACTGCGTCTATTACTTTAAGAATGGGTATTTTAATAAATAAGAAACAAGGATATGAAAAAACAGATTTTAGTTTTATGGGCAATTATGATTGCAGGGATATCAATACAAGCGACGGCACAAACGAAAGGGAACATCCGCGGCGCCATCGTTGATGCGGCGTCAGGGCAAACGCTGCCATACGTAACCGTGGTGGTATTGAATACCAGTCCGGTTGTTGGAGCAACGACCGACGAACAGGGTGCTTTCGGTTTGCCACCGTTACCTGTCGGACGCTACAACATTCAGGCGTCGTATATTGGATACGAGCCGGCAACGGTTCGTGAAGTGGCGGTATCGTCAGCAAAAGAAACCGTGCTGGAAATTTCCCTGAAAGAAAGCATACAGGCATTGGATGAAGTGGTCGTCCGACCGAGGACAAACAAGGAAGTGCCGCTCAATCCTATGGCACTGGCCGGAGCGCGGATGCTCAGCGTGGAAGAAGCAAGCCGCTATGCAGGCGGTTTTGACGACCCGG
>JAITBC010000006.1 GCA_031283785.1 Tannerella sp.
CCCGCTCGACGAAGGCGGCGTTTAAAGTCGACGCCGGGCGACGTTGGTCGAATTACAATGTGTATCGGAAGAATAACAATAAATGATTAAAGACATGCATTACAGATTTTGTGGAAACAGCGGTTTGCAACTCCCTTTGATATCATTGGGATTGTGGCATAATTTCGGCGATACAGACGATTTTTCCGTCGCAAAAGACATTGTCGTTTACGCTTTCGAGCAGGGAATAACTCATTTTGATTTGGCAAACAATTACGGTCCGCCTCCCGGCAGCGCTGAAACAAATTTCGGAAAGATTCTGAAAACTCATTTGAAGAATCACCGGGATGAAATGATCATCTCGTCAAAAGCGGGGCATCTGATGTGGGACGGTCCTTATGGCGACGGCGGTTCGCGCAAATACCTTATGGCAAGCATCGACCAAAGTCTGAAACGTACGGGACTTGATTATTTCGATATTTTCTACAGCCACCGCTACAGTCCCGAAACGCCTTTGGAAGAAACCGTTCAGGCGCTTATCGACATCGTGAAACAGGGCAAGGCGCTCTACGCAGGCTTGTCGAAATATCCTGCCGGCAAGGCTTTTGAAGCCTGTGAAATGATGAAAGCGCAAAATGTGCGTTGCCTGATATATCAGGACAAATACAACCTGCTGCACCGGCAGCCCGAAACGGAACATTTTTCACTGTTCCGAAAACAGGGACTTGGATTTATTGTGTTTTCGCCATTAGCGCAAGGATTGCTTACAAACCGTTATCTCAACGGCATTCCCGACGATTCACGGGCGGCTAAACCCCACGGTTTCCTGCGAAAAGAAGATATAAAGCCCGAATTGATTGAAAAAGTCCGACAACTCAATATCCTTGCCGAACAGCGCGGACAGTCGCTCGCCCAAATGTCGCTGGCATGGTTACTTGCGAAAAAAGACGTGAGTTCGGTAATCGTCGGCGCAAGTTCGATAAAACAACTTCAAGATAACATTTTATGTACCGATATTGTCTTTTCTTCGGAAGAGTTAATGGAAATTGAAAACATTATTGAATAAAAACGATAAAGCATGCAAGCAGTAATTTTAAAATACGAATGAGAAATGAAAAAATATTTTAGTTACAAAATAATAGAAGCATTTATTTCACTTCTGCTGAAATGGACATGCTTTTGTGAAAAGCGACTACGGTCGTTGGGGAAGCGACGATTTTGCTTTCATCGCCGAACTGGAAAATTAGACGCCGACGGTAAACGCCTCTCCCGACAGCACTGGAAAGTTATTTACGCCGACAGCGAAGAAGCCGACGACGCCAACAACATTGCAAGCAACGTTTTCGACCTGCAGGAATCAACCGTTTGGCATACATCCTACTCTGCCGGCAAGGACAAATTCCCCCATCAAATCATCATTGATTTGGGCGAAGATAAAACCGTCGGCGGCTTTGAATATCTCCCCCGTCAGGAAGCAAACAAGCCGGGCATGATTAAGGATTTCCGCGTTTACATCAGGACAACGCCGTTTAAATTATGAAATACAGTTTATTGACTCGAATAATTAAAAAAACATTAAGCATCATGAGAAAAATTATCTGTTACATCTTAGCGCTTCATTTCACAGCCGTAAACTTGCAGGCGCAAGTATTTCGCCCCGGCGATTTATGGCTTGACGACCGGGGCGTTCACATCAACGCTCACGGCGGCGGGATTTTGTACTGCGACAACCGGTACTACTGGTTTGGCGAACACAAGGGCGAAACATCCAATTCGGCTTATGTGGGCGTAACCTGCTATTCGTCGGACAATCTTTACAGATGGAAGTATGAAGGCGTAGCCCTTCCTGTTGTCAGGGACGGGAACAGCGATATTGCCGAGGGCTGCATCATTGAGCGTCCAAAAGTGATTTACAATGCAAAGACAGGAAAGTTCGTGATGTACTTTCATCTGGAGTTGAAGGAACATGGATACAGTGCGGCTCGGGTGGGTATTGCTGTGTCCGACCGTGTGACCGGTCCCTACAGCTACCTGAAATCCTGCCGTCCCAATGCGGGCTGTTTTCCCGAAAATATGACGGAGGCGCAGAGAAAAGCGACTGCAAAACCTGCTGATTTCGAAAAGTGGTGGACGCCCGAATGGCGCAAAGCTGTGGATGACGGACTGTTCGTTCGTCGTGACTTTGCCGGCGGGCAAATGTCGCGCGACATGACGCTTTACGTTGACGACAACGGCAAAGCATACCACATCTGTGCTTCCGAAGAAAATCTGACCCTGCACATTGCCGAGCTTTCGGACGACTATCTCAACCATACGGGAAAATACCTGCGCTTAGCGCCCGCCGGACACAACGAAGCGCCGGCAATATTCAAAAAGGACGGACGATACTTCATGATTACCTCCGGCTGCACCGGCTGGACGCCCAATGCAGCACGGATGTTCTCTGCCGACAGCATTATGGGAAAGTGGACGGAACACCCCAACCCGTGCGCCGGTGAAAATGCAGACCTTACTTTTCATTCCCAAAGCACGTTCGTGTTGCCTGTCGAAGGCAAAAAGGACGCTTTTATCTTTATGGCAGACCGCTGGCGTCCGAAAAATCCGATTGACGGACGCTATATCTGGCTGCCTGTCCTGTTTGAAAACGGATTGCCCTCGCTGAAATGGTTCGACGAGTGGGATTTAACGCTGTTCGACAGTATTGCCTCCGCCCCGAATCCGTCGGCGACAGCGCCGGAATGGGAACTTGTCTGGAGCGAGGAGTTCAATCGTGACGGCAAACCGGATTCCTCCGTATGGACTTACGAACGTGGATTTGAACGGAATGAAGAATTGCAGTGGTATCAGCCGGATAATGCTGTCTGTAAAGACGGCGTACTAATCATCACGGGCAGGAAAGAGAAAGTCCCGAATCCCGATTATTCGCCCGAAAGCGGCGACTGGCGCAGGAATCGGAAATTTGCCGAATATACCTCGTCTTCCATCAAAACGGTTGGGAAAAAGGAATTTCTGTACGGGCGTTTTGAAGTCCGGGCAAAGATACCGGTGGCGTCCGGCTCGTGGCCTGCAATATGGACGCTCGGAAATACCATGCCCTGGCCCTCCTGCGGCGAAATCGACATCATGGAGTATTACCGTATTGAAGATGTTCCACATATCCTTGCCAATACGGCTTGGGGAACGGACGTCCGTCACTACGCAAAATGGGATGATGTCAAGATACCTTTTTCCGTATTCAGGGAGAAAGACCCCGACTGGGAAGATAAATTCCACGTCTGGCGTATGGACTGGGACGAAGATGCCATACGTCTTTATCTCGACGACGAACTGCTGAACGAAACTTTGCTGAAAGATACGCAAAACGGCTCGGTCGGCAATCACAGAAATCCTTTCCGGCAACCGCATTATATCTTGCTGAATCTGGCAATCGGCGGCAACGGCGGAACGCCCGACACCGCTGCTTTCCCCTTGCACTATGAGGTTGACTGCGTAAGGGTTTATCAGAAAACATCAACCCCTAAATAAATTCGAGTATGAAAAGTTTGTTTTTGATG
>JAITBC010000061.1 GCA_031283785.1 Tannerella sp.
CGCCCTCATTCTTCCCTTTGACCGTGACTTCGCCGTTGTCGTTGTATAAGTTCACGTCTTCAGGCTCGTCGCCGCCAACGCCGGGAAGTGAAGACTTGTCATACGTCACCCTGTACTGATCGTAATCCCGTATCTCGTCAGGAACGCCGGTCTGGCCGCTCCTGTCTATCGCCCACACCGCATAGAACGTCGTGGTGTCGGCGGTTATCGTGAATTTGTCGTCCGGTTGGATGAGGTCGTCCGGTTCATCGTCCTTTAATTTGATTGTGTCTGCCTGCTTTGTAAGAGACCAGCCGATGAAGGTGGCTTCCTCCATATCCATGCTTCCCTGATCTTTAACCGTGATTTCGTATCCGCTGTCATATAGATTCCCGTCAACCGGCTCTGTGCCTTCTTCGACGTCGGGTAGCGATTTGTCATACTTAACTATTGACTGCCTGTAATCTACGGAGTTATCTGACTGGTTGCCGTCCGGCCCTTTTTCGTCTATCGCCCACACCGCATAGATGATGGTGTCAGCGGTTATCGTGAATTTGTCGTCCGGCTGGATGAGGTCTTCAGGTTCTTCCGATGCTTTCGTTATGATGGACGTTTGGGTGAATGACCAGCCGATGAATACAGCGCCGGTTCTGGTTAAATCTCCTTTTCCCGATAAAGTAGCCTCCGAATGTGTATTATGCGTTGTCGACGAAGGGGCTGTACCTCCCGTCTCGTCGTTTCCTTTATATAATAGCGTATGGGTAATAATTTCAAAATTAGCGGTGAGGACGATATCGTTATGAACTTTGATCGTTTTATAGTCCGTAATGCCGCTTCCTGCCGGAATTGATGTAGAGGAGGAGCGATATTCGGTAGCCGCAGGATAGCTCCAGCCCACAAATTTATAATGCGTATCCGGCACAGCCTCGACGCCTTCTTCCGGAAGCTGTTTGAAATCCACATACTGAGGCGTTCCGTCAAGCAAGCTGCCGTTAGAGCCGGCCTTAAACTCTACCTTAAACATTTTCGTTTTGTGATACGTATTATCGGTCCAAGTGACAGTATTGTTGTAGGTTGTTATCTCGGCGATATTACGTATAAGTACAGTATTTTTTATTCGTGGCGTTACCTTATAAGTTAATTCTTTAGTTCCCTCGGTAGGTATCTCCAGATTCCAGACAAGGACGCTGTCGGAGCCGTTAACGGTCAATATGCCTCCTTCTGTTGCAGAATTAGCGACATAGTCGAAACCTCTCCGTATCGTGTCGACTACCTTCACATTCTTATCTAATTCGGAATTATTGCAAACTTTAAGAATATATTTGATTTCATCGCCGAAAAGAACTTCAACGGGAGATGTTTCCGTACCATTATCCGCCGTACTTTTACCGTTTAAATATGCATCTTTTGTACTGACAAAACCAACGAATCCTTCCGCTGCTCCGGTTATTGTACCTTCATATTCAATAATAGAACCTATAACTACCTGCCTATTGTTTTTGCTGGTAGGGTAAAATCCATAAACGCCATAATCGTTCCAGCCTTGTATTCCGTCCAACCCAAGGTGGAGATAATTTTCTCTTTCAGGAGCGCCAGAACCGGCAACATGATTATTCGGCTCCCCACTTTGCCAATTCGCAAAAGGGTATTCTGTACCTGTCGTACCACCAGTACCGGTAATTTTATTATAAAACCTGGCTTTAGAAGGATCGCCTTTGCCTTCATTACTTTCGTTTCTTGTGGTGTCATATTCAGGCCCTGACGCCCAATACCAATAGTTCAAGAATTTTTCCACGTTCCCAGCTCCGTTCCAGGAAGGTCTTTTGGTTAGGTGTTTCTTATCATCCTCATCCAAAACCATTGTGATATCTCCCCGTGTGCCGCCAATCCATCCCGTTTTTTTGGATGACACGGTAAAAATAAAGTCATCTTCTTTTTTTGACGTAATGGTTGCCAAATAGCCGCTCATACCCATGAATCTGGCGTCTAAAGCGCGGTTATACGCTTCCCACCATTCATACGGTTGACCGTATGTATAGCCATCTTTACCGGGAGGTGTTTTTAATTCCTCTACATTCTCATACCAATGTTTGTTGTCTGCATAATAATACACATTTCGTGCTGCATCCCCGGGCGTTTCGCTTATAAGCACCATTATGCCGTGCCCCTTTTTAGCAGGATCAAAAGTTATCGACACATCACGCAAAAACGCCTGCATCTCGGACGCAGTAGCGCCGGAAGGAATATTAATCACTCTAACATACTGCGTACTGTTAGCACCTTCTACAAATCCGGCGGGCATTGCCGGAAGATTAATTTTGTCTTTATTTTCCGTAATCGCGCGCGTAAACATGATACGTATCACGTATCCCCTGTCGGAATCATCTCCGGTGACAGTCAGATTCGGGAAAGAATTATTCGAACTGCTTCCGACACTATTACCTAAAGTAACAGACAAACCTGCATGTGTAGATGTATTTATCACACATACCATCATTAACAATAAAAAAAACCGCTTTTTCATCACTGAATATATATTTGATTAATTACCCTATTAGTTTTACAAATTCAACAGCCTGTTATTCTGCACATTGTCATCCCTAAAACATAAATACTGTATATAAATACGACTTATACGGCGGTGAAGTAAATATTTTTTTTCATCAAAACCAAATTTTTAGCAATAAATTTACGACAACATGACAATTATTTTCAAAAAACGCTATCTTTGTGGCTGAAGATATTTTGTATGCATGTGCACATTGCTGTATTATTCCAGGAAAGATGAAAAAGATAATTAACCTGTTACTTATTGTTATTGCCGGATTGAGTATTGTTTCCTGTTCAATTAAAAAACAGCCGGCATCAAAACCCTTATCCAAATACGACAAATACGACAGACATACTGTTTCCGATTTGTCGAAACGGTTCGGCATACGCCTGACGCCGGCGAATAACATCAGACTGTACGATGCCTGCAGCAGTTGGTTAGGCGTAAGATACCGTTACGGAGGGAATACGAAGAAGGGGGTCGACTGTTCGGGTTTTGTTTTGGCCGTATATAAACAGGCATACGACATCGGACTTGAACGCACAACAGCAAATATGCTACGCAAAAACTGCATACCGATAAAACGTAATAATTTGCGCGAAGGCGACCTTGTCTTTTTTAAAACGACAGGCACAGGAAATCGTAAGACTCCTACTCACGTCGGTATATACCTTAAAAACGGCCGGTTTATACACGCGAGTTCTTCGCGAGGCGTCGCCATAAACAGCCTCTCCGAAACATACTACATTCGCGCGTGGTTAACCGGAGGGAGGGTGAAAGGCGCTCGCTCACGATAATATTACATACGTGATTTACCGCGTCGGCGTCACCCCCTCCCTCCCCAAAGTTGCTGATAGCAGAGGCGGCTACCCCAGAGCGCCTGTCAGTCGCCTGTCAGATGAAATTTTGCCCATAAATTGTTTTGATATATATTCAAAGCTTCGCGAAACAGTCCGTTCGCTTTATCTTCATTGCCTAAACCTTTATAGCCCAACCCTTGCAGATAATATGCTTCGGATAAAGATTTATTTTTCAAAGAGGCTTGCTCTACGCCCGTACCTGAAGTGGCTGTACCTTTCTCCAGAATCCTGTTTCCCCGGGCAATCAGCTGTTCGAGCAATTGGGAGGACATCTGTGAATTTCCAAGTTCTTCGTAAGATTTCGCCTGGTAATAAATCAGGTCTGTCCATCGCGACGTATTCTTTGCCTGCGTACTCTTTTCGAAAAATTCTTTTGACTTTTTCTTCTGCCCCAATTTATCGCAGGCTTTGCCCAGACAGTAATATATCATGGCATTCCTTTCGTCGTTGAGAGGTTTACCGACTTCCAGATTTTCGGGGTAAAGCATGGCTGTATTTAATTCCTCTATGGCCGTTTTGTATCGGTTATCATCCATTAATTTCAAAGCATTAAGCACGTGTGCATCCACATAGTGGTAATATATTTCACGACCGCCTTCCCACGTTCTGAAATGGTGCGTTTTTAATAAATCGATCGCCTTATCATACTCTCCGTTCAGGTTGTACAGTTTCACCAAACTTTGAGGGGCTGTTATATCCATTTTTACAATCTCAATATTTTTTTCCATCAAGGCAAGGCATTTTCCGAAATCGGCCCCCGACAAGTCATAATAATTCTCTAACTCGGCGTACCAGAGCGGATGATTTTCGTCTTTGCCGATTGCTTTTTCCATATATTCAACGGCCTTTCCGGTATTGTCTTCATAATAGAAAGCGCCAAAGGCCAAATTACGCCAAACCATGGGGAAGTCGTCCTTTATCCGTACCGCCCTGCTCCATGCCTCTATTGCCTCGGCGGGTCGCCTGTCATACAACAGGTTCCCGAGTAGATAACAGGCAACGGCATTCTGCGGATCTTTTTCTATCGCATATTTCAATATCCTTTCCGTTTCTTCCCTGAACGGAAAGCAATAATCAACCGGCACACTACCTGCCGACACAAGCATATCACTCGCCTTATCCGATTGTCCGGTCTGCTCATAAAGCCAGGCTAAGTAATAATAAATTAACGGATTCCCGGGAGACTGCAACGACGACAGCAGGCGGATACCGTCGTCATACAGACCTGCTTTTACATACGTCGATACAATATCAAGACAGTTGTTATCCGTATCCTGCATATTCTTATGCCATTTCGCCAGAGACGAATTACCCTGCGACAATTCCCTTTCATAAACAGCCGCAAAGTTTATGGGGTCGAAATCCAGAAGTTTATTTACGAGAGCAAAAGCTTCCTTTTCTCTGTTCAGTTTCCTTAACAAAGCGCTGTAAAGGATCGTTATACCGCCATCGTCATTATTAGTAGAATAGGCCTTTTTGATAAATTCGAGAGCCTGTTTGTAGTTTTTGCGATTACTTTCTATCAAAGCTAACTGGTAATACGAAGGCGAAAACCATTCATTATACCATGTAGCCTGGAAAAAGTTGGCATACGCTTCATCGATTTTCCCCAACCCTTTTTGAGCCAGGGCCAGGTAATAAAACAGCTCGCCTTCTTTTGGCTGCATGTATTTCACTTTCAGTTTATCGGCCGCTTTTTGCAGGAAGTTTTCAGCTTCCCCGTATCTCCACTGGTTCACCCTTCGTATTCCCAGTGCAATATTTATCCGGTAGTCGTCGGGCGACCTTTTCAGCGCTTCCAGATAGTAATTGTCGGGATTGACGCCCGGACGCGAAAACTGCTCGACAAAACGGCCTGCAAGATACAAGTCTTCATTTGATTCTATTGCTTGCGGCGATAGAGGTTCTTCCTGCACCGGAGGCAATTCCGGATATCGATATTTATATGGGCTATAGGAAATCAACGGTTTACCGGCTTCATCCTGCAACTCGACATAAAGTCGGTGTTCGTCCAGAATCGTCTTGCTTTTATACGTAGATATGAAAGGAGTAGCAGGATCAATGTCTATTTTCTTCGAGACCAGCAGTTCGTCGCCATACTTTAATATGACATTTACATCTTTGAAAAATCCGGTTGTATTAAAACCGTAAAAGACTGTTTTTTCATCCTTCATTTGAAGGGTGACCGAAGCATCAACAGTTGCATTTTTCACTATCTCAAGGTCTCTTACCGGATACCAGTAATTGAACGCTTCCTTAACGGAGTGAGGGAAAAACCAGCTGTAATCGGGCTGATTATTCGAGAATGTCCCTGTCATAAGTTCAACATAGGCTTTCCCGTCATCGGTAAGTTTTCTCCGGGCATTTTGTCCCTGCAATCCGGGTCCGAACTGCCACAGTTTTGATGTTTTATTATGATAGACATCGCCCACATGAATGGTACCTGCCTTTTGTGCATAATCGTATCCGCCGATAAAACCTTCCTTCCCCTGCCAGAAGAAGAACGAGACGGGATCCGGATGGTTTTTCCACCAGGTAAGATCAACGCCTGAAGTATAGTCTACTCCTTTGTACATTTCGATGGATACCGGCCAGTGAGTAAAGCTTGTATTACTGTGGAATACGCCGATCTCCTGGCTGGGTGGCCAAAATGTGCGGAAATTTTCATGAGCGGTAACGGCTACATTCGCCCAGAAGAGGAAATTTTTAGTGACATCCCTTGGGTTGTTCAACCGGTAAACGGCTTCAATATACGAACGTCCGGGATACAACGTGATACCGATAACCCCCCTCAAACCTAAATCACGTTCTGTTTCCCCTGTCCATACGGTAGCGCTCCCGTCTTCATTCTGTACTATGGCATAATCGGCCGGCAGCAAAGTGCTCGTTCTGTGATGATGAGGGAAGCACCACTCTATACCTCCCGAAATCCAGGCGCCCAGAGAGCCGATGAGGTCCGGTTTGATCGTACTGTTACGGTGAAAAAGCTCGTGTCCGTTCGTTTTATCTATAGCCGAGAAAAGTTTTCCGCCGAAAGCCGGAAGTATAGTTACCTTTATATACTCATTCTCAAGATAAACCATATCATATGTCTCCATAGTCAATTTTTCGCCTAAGTTCGTTTGAGCAGGATACGGATAAATGTGCCCTGCTGCACCCTGCACTCCCCTGCCGGTATAGAACATCGGGCTGGTTTCGTCTGCCCCTCTTTTGTAAGTAGGTATCACTTCCTGTCCTTCATAAACCCGGACTTTCGAAATATTTTGTGCTTTTACAGGAAAAATCCAGATAAACACGAAGATTACTAATATTATTTTTTTCATATATGAATAAATTTAAATGTTCCTATTTTGAGCGTTTAACTGCGTTGCCAGACATGGATCATAGCCTTTAATAAAATATCTGCGGCACTTCACGTATCATTCCGGCATAAGGTTCTTCGCCGCCCGTAGCCACCCTGTACATACGCTCGTGCGATATTGTCGCCTGATCCGTAAGCTCGACGTATGGCTGCATGCATACATCCAGAAAACCGATATTATAATTTTCCCCGTCGAAACGTCCGAAAATCGGTTGGTCGTTCCATTGAAACCAATGGATACCGATAAGTTCGGGACGCACAAACCCCTGTTCGAAGTAGTATCGGTAGGCTTCGCCGCGCGCCGCCTGACTTTCGGCTCCCTGTATGCCCGTTGCCGGAAGACCGCGATCGGTAGCCGATCCGAAATGCCATTCCCCGATGATCACGGGTTTTCCGCTACGGCGTGCAATCTCTTCGGTAGAAGGTGGTGCGGGGTTGCTGTACCCGTTGATGGAGAAGACGTCGAACCACGCCCCAGCCCGGTAACACAGATCCGAACTGATCCATGCGTAACGCATACCGAGGTTGAGGTGATTAGGATCTACTTTTTTCACTTCATTACAGACTGTTTCCACATAACGATCGACCATCATGCCGGAAAATTCCTTACAGTCGTCCCATGCAGCATCCGAAGGCCTGTCTTTCAATACCAGGCTCTCCAGCGCGGAAAAATCTTTCAAATCCTGTTTCCAGCTATCATTAAACGTTTTGATGTCGCCATATTTCTTTTGCAGCCATTGCACCATCTCCTTTTTGGAGAAAGAGGGAGTGGCTGCGGCAAACATCTCGAAAGCCAAATTATTATCTCCAAAAGCCCAATGAGGTTCGTTCTGCAGGAAATAGCCGATCAAATACGGATCCTCTCCGACAAATGCCAGTTGTTGTGCAAAACGTTGCGCTTCCTGTCGATAGACGGGATCAAATACGTCGGGAAAGTCACGGTAGATTTTGGTGGGCGTACCTGGAAAATTATTCATATTGAAAACATAAGGCATTCTGTTCCGGCGCGCCATATCATTGTCCGACCAGTTGGCGACTGTGTTTACCCGCCAGCGCTTCATCAGGCCAACCGTTATCTCTTCCCATTTTTCCTGCCATCCGGCTCCATACACACGCATAAGATTGGCTTTCAAAAAATCCACTTGTTGGAGCATACCTGCACTGTATGCATCGGTGAAAATGCTGTCTTTTTCCGGCGGGAGCCAGCTAAACAGTTCTTTTTGTCCGCCGACCACTCCCGATGCATTGCTGCGTACGCAATCTATCCCGGCACTCAGAAAAGCATAACCGTCGGGATCGACCAGCCACCAGCGTTTGCCGTCATGATGCGTGTAGAAAAAACCTTTTGCTTTGAATTGAAGCTGTCTCCATCCGCCATACCGGCTCCATTCACCGGGGAACCCGGACGCTAACGACAATTTGTACGTTTTATTCATCGCGACATTCAACTCGTTACTGTTGTGTACCTTTCCCGGCCAGTCGCGGGCAGTCCATTGTCCGAATGAATCCACTACGGCATGCGTCGGTTTTTCGTATGGATCGGGCAATTCATTCGACAAGTAAATCGAACTTATCTGTACTCCGGACAAAAAATCGGGTTGCATGGCAGGAGTAATCCGGATGGATACTCTGCCCACATCTGCAGGGTCGATGCGCCGCCCCGAAACCGTGCCTTTCAGTTGGCGCGGCTGACGATCGAGAAAAATATGCTGACCATCAAGATGGCTCAAAGGGAACACCATTTTAGTCTTCAACTTCGGCAATATACCGATGGTACATGAAAGACGCGGGCCGGCTGAAGCAATCACCGTCTCGACGCCTTGCTTAGCGACGGTGGATTCATGGCCGGTTTTACGGAAGAACTGCAGGCTCAACAGTAAACTATAGGGATTGTCATGCCATACCTCGCATACCAGATATTCGGCTGCCGGCCAATCAATACGATCATGTCCTCCGGTAAGCTCCAGTTCATTATTGTTCCCGGTGACAGTCACAGACAAACACTCTCCACCAAATTCGGGGTTTTTAACCCATTCGTGTGTCAATAAAGTCGTTTCGGCAATTTTCCGCAGGTCGAATTGATACGCTTGTCCGTGCATCTCCTTTTTGGGCTGACAGGCAGGGTAACAAAAAAACAGTCCCAACAAAAGAAACCCGATAATTTGTTTCGTATTTTTCATAGATACATAATTTTAATATATAACCATATTATTCCTTATTTATTGCCTTTGCGCCTGACGGGTAACCGGATTTTCAATGCCCAGATGAATATCACGGATTCTTTTATGCGTTTCAATGGCTGCGTTGATCAATTCTTTATAGGGTTGATCGGTCACATCAATAAAACCTATATTGTAGTTTTCTCCGTCAAACCGGCCTGTGGCAGGCTGATCCCTCCATTGAAACCAATGCGTACCTATCAATGACGGATGTGCGGCAGCGTTTTCAACATAATAACGATAGGCCGCCCCTCTTTCCGTTTGGTCTCCGGTCTGCGCTAATCCCGGCGCAAGTCCTCTACCCGGCGTCCCAAAATGAAACTCGCCGATAATTATGGGAAGCCCTGTAAACGTATCTATCGCCTGCAAGGTTTCCTTATAAGCGGAATAGCCGTAAATATTGATACTGAAAACATCAAAACCGACAGAAGCAGATGCTTTGACAATATCTTCGGGCGGTCTGCCGCCAAACCGCAATCCGAGATTCAGATGATTCGGGTCATATTTTCTTATTGCGGAATTTACCGTCGTAATGAACTTTACGTACGTTTCATAAACGAACGCTTTCCTGCGTTCCGGCGTGTCTCCGTCTGCAAGATATTTTTTGAGTGCCGCTTTCATCGGGGTATCTTCTCCTTCAAGAATGACACTGACCAATTCCATTTCCCTTCCGGGCCACGGAGGTTCGTTACCCACGAAATATCCTAATAAGAAAGGATCATCTTTAAGAGGAAGACACTGGTTTTTGGCTGCAGAATCAACAAACGCATCATAATAACCGGAATCATATACATCCGGCATCCCCATTGTGTTAGGGTTAAAGCCCCAGTTCCTCAACGTGGCGACATACGCCTTTTTCCCGACTTTTGATAAATTCACATCCGACCAGTTTGCGATTGTATTGAATCCCCAGGCGTCCATACGACGGATGGTCATATTTTTCCATTTGTCATACCAGTCGTCACCGAATCTACGATAAAGGTTCCATGTATCGAACGATGATTTTTCTATTCTTTTATCCGATCCGGCAAGAGCGTCGGGAGGGAAAGAATTGAAAATATATTCTCGTCCTTCAATTCTTGCAAACGGCCTTCCGGGGTCAATTCCCGTACTCCCGAGAGAAAAGAATAAATATCCCTCAGGATCGACAAACCACCAATGCCCGTCTATTTTTTCGACCCTGAAAAAGCCTGTCGCTTTCACCTTACAGTCTAAGTATCCGCCAAATGCAGAGACATTGAATCCGTCTGTTTTTTCAAGTTCTTTATCTTCTTCCGTCCAGGCGGCTTTTAATTCTTCAAGCGTCGTCGTCTTCCCGTCCCATTCGGACGGTATCCACTGTCCAAATCCGTCAACGGCGGGTATGGGCGACAGGATTGAGTCTTCAGGGGCTTGGGTCAACCGGACATTCCGTATTTCAAGATTCGGCGTGCCCACCGGCAATCTCATTTCCACTCCGATTGAATCAATTCGGCTAATCGTCCCCACTGATCCTGTAAAACCTATCCAAAGACCCGGCAAAGCGGTCTTTCCGATAGCGGCCATATCAACGCCTTTTACATTTCTTTTTTGAAAGTGAATGAGAGGGATTGAAGCCCTTACCCATGCATTCTGAAAAGGATGAATCTGGAGTTGCCTTATCCCTTCTGCGTCATATAGATTGATGCTAAATCGCTGCGTGGAGGAGGCATTTATTTCTAAAGTTAAATATTTATAGGGAGACCAGTCTGACGGCAAATCCGGATTTAAATCCCTTATCGCCCATTTGTATCGTGAAAATTCACCCTCAAACCTGACGATATGCGATTTTTGCTCTACTTTACATGTTGTGAAGAAGCATACACAAAAAATGACAAAACAGATAATTTTAGGATTCATATTATTTCTTTTCTTGAAAAATTCGCACATAGTCCACATACATAATATTTTTAGTCTTGTCAAACGTTCCATATCCTCCTGTGGAAATGTCACCCGCCCAGCCATGATCCTCTATTTCCGTGCTTATGATGACGTACTCGGGCGTGTGAGAAACGGCTCCGGAAGAACTCCAGGTTTTTTCCCCGTCGATATAGAAAACATATTCTTCAGGCGTCCATAGCAGGCTGTACGTATGATAACCTTCCAGCCGACCGTTCATTACTTCTCCGCTACCTTCGGATTTATGGTATTCACCATACCCGTTCCAGTGTAAATTATGGCATCCGTACCGGTTGTTCCTGGGGACAAATTCAATAATGTCGATTTCGACGCCGCCTTCTTTCGGATTATTGGCCTCATGAGGTATTTTCGAGGCGTTATACATAATCCAGAACGCGCCCCATGATCCCATTTCGATATCAAATTTTATCCGGGCTTCATAATAACCGAACACAAAATTTTCTTTCGTTTCAATCATGCCTGCATAATGGGTCGTATCATTGCCTGTTATTTCTGTCCAGTTACGGATCTCAAGCTCCCCGTTTTTGTTAAGCAGGCAAGCCTCCTTGACATTTACGGCGCTTCTCCGTTTCCCCGGATTGTGAAATCCCCAGACGTCCGTATCCAGGTTGCCGCTGTTAAACTCATCCTGAAATACCAATTCGTAATTCGACGGAAGATTAACCAACGGAACCGCTTTTTCTTCCTCTGTCTTACAGCCGTTAATGCAAAAAATAATTCCTGCCGTCAGACATAAAGACTTCACTGTGTGCACTGTTTTCATTTTCTTTTTCATTACCATCCTGGATTTTGGGTTAAATTTGCTCTAATTATTTCGGAATAAGGAACAGGATATAAATATAACTTCTCCTCAAAGCTCCTTTTTTCCACAATTTTCGGGATATACGAGAATTGAGAATCGTTTATTTTTTCGATCCGCATTCCTCTCAGATCACTACTAAGCGTTTCGTTTCCTGTTTTCCATCTGCGGACATCCCAGAAACGGTGATTTTCAAACGCCAGCTCTACTCTTCGTTCATTTCTTAATTTATTCCTGAAAGCCTCTTTAGACATTCCGGCGTCGAATGACGGCATTCCTGCCCGTTCGCGTATTTTATTCACTGCCTCAAGAGCCGTCATGCCAATACCTTCGGGATCTGCCTCCGGCCCGTAAGCTTCATTCATGGCTTCGGCAAAATTCAAATATATTTCGCCTAACCTGAATATATATAACGTATGTCTTTGTGTAATATTTTGTCCTCCCCCTATTCTGACGGCAGGATTCATGTATTTTTTCAGATAATACCCTGTTTTTGTTGCATTTTGAATAGGAGGAGCATCTAATCCTCCTTCCCATATCTCGACATTCCTGCCGGCCCAACTGCTGTTATTATACAATACTGTAGCATAAAACCTCGGGTCTCTTCCTTCATAGGGATTCGTCAAGTCATAACCGGATGCCGGGTCTGCTATTGACAATCCCGGACCTTGCATTTCATAGGCATCGACCAGATTTTGTGAAGGACATGTACCTGTATTCCCGCCATCATATCCAATCGGATAATTCGCTCTTTCAAAGCTATTGGAATCCCCTGTTTTTCTTTCGAGAATCAATTCCCGGCTGTTATCTTTTAAGAACAGATCCGCATAATTATTTTCCAACGCATAGTTTCCGGATTTAATAACCGCATAAGCAGCCTTTGCCGCCTCTATCCATAAGTTACCATTACCGGAGGAATTAAACAAAGGACTTGCCGCATAAAGCAGCGTCCGCGATTTCAAAGCCATTGCAGCGCCGCGGGTAGCCCGTCCGGTTTGTCCCTGCAATCCGAAGCTCATATCGTGGACAACAGGCAACAAAGGAATGATTGCATCTAATTCCGATACGATAAAAGTCGTACATTCATCAAAAGAATTTCTTTCAACCTGATATCTATCGGCGTCAATCTCGATATTGCCGTCATTGACGAGCGGTACGCCGCCATAACGTTTTATCAGTTCAAAATAAAAATACGACCTCAGGAATCTTGCTTCTACCCTTTGATATTCCAAAGCCTGAACTAATTCGGGATAATACTGGTCGCCGTCTTTTTCCGGGCTCATATTATTTTTATACCCATCTAATTTATCGATGGTCGCTTTTTCTAAAAACGTATTACATTTCCGGACGCCGGCATACAGGTATTCCCATTGACTTTCCGGATTGTATGAGACGGTGACGTTCCCTGTGTTAAACCGTTGGATGGCGGAGAAGTCGTTAATAAATTCGGCATCGTCGGAGGCGCAATCCAGCATGGCTCCGTCAACATAATTATCCACTCTTAATATATTCCCATATATGCCGTAAAGGAAGTTTCGTTGCGAAGAAGGTCCCGTAAAGACCAAGTCTTCATCAAGGGAATCTCTTTCATCATAATCAAGTATCGAACAACTTGTCTGGAAAATAATGAGATATAATAATAAAATACTGATCTTTTTCATAGCGAAACGATTTAAAAAGTTAGTTTTAATCCGATATTTTTCAAGCTGTAAGTCGGTTCGGGTCCAAGGTTCGCCGGATCGGCATCTTTGATATGATCAAAAGAAAATAAGTCATAAGCCCTGACGTATAATTGGGCATTTTTAATTCTCACATTCCTCAAAGTCTTTTCCGGGAAATCATATCTGAGTTCCACGTACCTGAGTTTAACAAAATTACCGTTTACAAGCCACAGGTCATTCGACCGGTAATTATTCTTATTATCCAAAGTCGTTAATCTCGGTAAGGTTGCATTTCCTTTATTTGCCTCAGTCCATCTTCCTTCCGTTGCATTTATCGCCAGATTACGCTGACTGTAGAACCCCCAGAAGCAGCTTGTATTCAGGTATACGGAACGGTTGGCCACGCCGTTGAACAAAGCTTCAACAGTAAGGTTTTTGTAGCTTACTGAAGGATAAAATGCAAATGTAATCTCCGGGATCCAGCTTTTACCGATGGCAATTTCATCAAACTCGTCTATAATCCCGTCGTTATTCCGGTCTTTGTATTTAATATCTCCGGGTTTAACTTCCGAGAACAACTGTTTCGGGCTATTTTCTATATCTGCCTGGTCCCGGAAAAAGCCAAGTGTTTCCAGTCCGAAATACTGTCCGATCGGCTTGTTTGTCCTTTCGAGGTATGTATAGGCACGCGGTATCTCATTCATTTCAATTATTTTCGATTTATTAAAATTAAAGAATCCGCCGATATCCAGGGCAAAATCGTTTATTTTATAGTTGTAATCCAGCGTGGTCTCAATGCCGTAAGTTCTCACTTCGCCTTTGTTATCATAGGGAAGAGCGATACCAATCATACCGGGAACTTTTCCGGAGCGGGATACCAGGATATCGCTTCTCTTGTCGACGAAGAAGTCTATGCCTATATTGAATTGACCGTTTAAATTTACGTCGACGCCAACATTGGATTTTAAAGAATTTTCCCATTTTGCGCCGGGATAGGCCGGCATCCCTTCGGCAATGCCGCCTTGCCACGAATTGTCGTTTCCTAAATTGTATCCGCCATCCCATTTATAAGATTGAAAATACATAAATTTGTATTCATTCGACACATAATCGGAGCCTGTTAATCCGATAGAAGCTCTCAATTTAAGCAACTTTACAAAGTCGCTTTTAAAATAATCTTCTTCCGAAATCAACCATCCTGCCGCAAGAGCGGGGAAAAAACCGAATCTTTTATCCTGAGCAAAATTTTGAGACCCGTTATAGCCCATAACAAGATCGGCAAAATATTTATTTTGTTTTGTATAAGAAACTTGTCCATACGTCCCTACATTGGCTACATTCTGGTCTCTTCCGCTTGCTGTTTCCGAGGATTGCCTGAATCCGATCAATCCTGTAAGATGCGAATCGTCCCAACTTTTATTATAATCAAAATAGATATCCGTTCCCATACTTCTCAATTGGGAGAAACCCGTACTGTACCTCAGTTCGCTCTCAAATCCATAACGATTTATTCCGCTTTCCGTCCTGTTTTCAGTCATAAAATCTTTCGCCCATGTGTCATTGTAAAGCCCCATATTAAGAATGTTGACTATTCCGTGGAATCGCAAACCGTCCAGTATGGCGTCTAAATCCTGGGTTAATTTGAAAGAAAAATTGAACGACCTCGTGTGTTGTTTCGAGTAACCGCTATTTGAGATCATCGCAAGCGGGTTATTCCTGTAAGTAGCGTTTCCTCCATATATCCCGTCGCCGTATACTCCCTTAATGATGGGCGGCATGGTCTGTAATGCATCGTATATTTCATAACTGGAATACCGCGGCGAATTCCGTTCATAGATATAGCCTCCGACATCAGCTTTGATATTTGTTTTTTCAAATACCCGGATATCGAAATTAGAGCGGAAATTGAAGCGATCATGTTTTTCCTCTGAGGAATAATCATGCTTCAATCCCGTGTCTTTAAATAAACCTTTTCTGGAGAAGTAATCGGCATAAACGAAATATTTTACCACAGGACTTCCTCCCCGAACCGTCAAGCCGATTTTTCCCAAGGGAGCGGTGTTTTTCAATGCTTCATTATACCAGTCGGTATTCGGATAATACTCCGGGTTACCTTCTTTATACATGTTCCTTTCATTTTCGGAATAAAGTGCGGGAAGTCCGTCATTTTGAAGCGCTTCATTATAAAATCCAGTATATTCGTATGAATTAAAAAAACTTGGCTTTTCCATAAGCGTATTAAATCCGTAAGCGCCTTCTACTTTGATTACGGGCTTCCCGACAATCCCTCTCTTCGTTTTAATCGATAAAATCCCATTTGCCGATTTCTGCCCGAACAGGGCTGTAGATGCCGCATCTTTCATCAGCGTAACAGATTCTATCTCTTCAATATCTATATTGTCAATAAAATTTGAATTTATTTCAAATCCGTCCAACAGGAACATAACCGGTCCCTGGTTAACCGACGCATAGCCCCGCACTACATAATCATTATATCCGCTCAATCGCCCTTTTACAGCATCAAACAAAGAAAAAGAAATGGTTTTGGACAGTTTGTCCGTACCTAAGTAACTCACGGAATATATATTACTCTGCTCCGTCTTTTCCTGATCATATAAAAGAGGTATTTCTTGAGCCCTGACTGCAGAAACACTCATATAAACAAGTGCAACACATAGTATATAAATAGATCTTAAACTACTCATAATTGAATTTTTATTTGATTAATGAATCTAATTTGTTATCCCTTCAAGATTATCATCATCCCATCCGGGATTCTGAACCAGTCCATAACCTTTCATAACCTCGGCTCTGGGGAAAGGGAAAAAATACCAGTATGGATTCCATACTCTTTTTTGTCCAAGAACAGTCAACGGATAATCAAACTTTTCAAGATCAAGAGTGCCGTCCCGGTTGTCTTTAATTTTTACGGCCCATATGGTTGTTTTATACAAATCGTCACGTTTCCACCTCCGTAAATCAAAATAACGGCTGTTTTCCAGCGACAGTTCCACCGCTCTTTCTTTCAGTATCCTTTCGCGTAATTCTACCTTATCCGTTATTACCGGAATGTTGGGCATGCCGGCGCGTGCACGAACTCTTCCAATATACTCGTATATTTCCGGATGGGTCGGCCCATAGGCTTCATTCAAACATTCGGCATACATCAGATAGAGGTCGGCTAAACGCAAATAAGGCCACTGGAAAATACTCTGTTCACCGGCATTTCTGGGATGAAATTTCTTCATCAGATATCCGGTCGACCGTCCGCTGTTGGTTATCCAAAAACTTGATTCCAAATCAAACATATACTCATATCCGCTATATTCCGAACCGTGCCATACTACCGTTTCATAAAAACGGGTATCCAGTCCTTCATACGGCTTTCGGGGATTATAACCCGAACTAGGGTCATCCTGCGGTAATCCTGTTGATCTCATGTCGTACATTTCGACCAGGTTATGCGTGATAACTCCTTTTTTCCACTGATTCGGGCGGAAGAATAAAGCGAACACATCCCCGTTGGGGACATAATACTGGTTATTATAAAAAGCATGAGTTCCTATGATCAGTTCCGGCCGGCCTCTTTCGTAGCCGTTAAAAAGATTGTAATAATCATTATTAAAATCATCTCCATAATCGCCCGTCGACAGAAGCCCGAACTTACCCCTTTCAGCTTCGTCAATCGCAGCTTTACATGCTTCGGCGGCCTTCACCCAGAGATTAGGGTCTTCTTTCATAAAACAGATCATCAAATCGTGTTCTCCTTTTTTCGGATCGCTTGCCGGATAAGGATATGCCGGCGTCGAAGAGTTAAACAAAGGGCCGGCAGCAAACCAGTATGTCCTTGCTATCATCCCTAATGCGGCCGCTTTCGTCAGCCTGCCGGCCTGTTCAAGAGGCGGCATGGCCGACGGCAGATCGTCGACACATTGATTCAGCATCGCCAGCAGGGAATCCATGTAAACGGCTAACGAAGGTCTCGGCGCTATTATTTCTTCATTCACCTCAAGAGCGTGGCCTACGAACGGAACGGCGCCATAGTTTATAAACATTTGGTAATAATTGACGGCAGCTATCAAACGGGCTTCCGCTTGAATTTGCCTGATGTATGCATCACTTGCGCCGGGTACGCGATCAATATTTCTCACCACCAGTAATGCCTTGCGAATATTTACGTAATAATCGGGGAACCACTGTTCTTTCGCCCTTTGGGCATCATCGCCGGCGGGCGTAATATAATTGGATATTGAAATATTTCCTTTATACCAATTCAGCGCCCCACCCCATCCTACTTCTCTTTCCGTAGCTATATCGGCCAGTTCGTCTATAAAAGAAGCATACACGGAATACCTGTTGTCCCAGCTTTCGGGTATGGGATACGGCAAACCTCTATATGCATCGGCCAGCGCTTTTTCAGCATTTATGATATTGTTATATACCGAATCGACCGTAATATCGACACTGGGTGGTTTTTCTAAGAAATCGGAACAACCGGTATAAAAAGCGCCGTAAATTATCAACAAGGACGTGCTTGCAAAAGTTATTATCTTTTTCATCTTTTCATCAATTTAAGTTCAAAATTCAATGTTAACATTTAAATTATATACTTTCATCGTCGGATATGCCTGCGTCCTTCCCGATTTGGCTTCCGGATCGCAAACGGTCAGAGAAGTAAAAGTAAGAAGGTTTATGCCGTTCAGACCTACCCTCAAGTTTGTTATACCTAACCTGTTCAATAATGCCTTATCCCTGAAAGTGTATCCTAAATCAATATTTTTAAGCCGGATGTACGAAGCATCTTTTACCCACAAAGACGACGGCATATAGTTGTTGTGGTCTCTTGTCGGAAACGATATCAGTCGCGGATAAGTGGCCTTATCGGCTGTTTCCGGCGTCCAGCGTTCGTTCCATATATATTCCATCACGGGACCGTCATTGATATAGGGTATTATAAATTCATCCGTCAATTCAATTGAAACTCTTGCCGCACCCTGGAATAGAAACACTAAATCAAAATTCTTATAATAAAGTCCGCCATTAATACCGTACGTTATTTCCGGGTATTTGGGATAACTGATTGCCGTAATATCTGCCGAATTGATAATCCCATCGTTATTGATATCTCTGTATTTTACATCTCCGGGTTTGGTGCCCTCGTAATAAAGAGGTGAATTGTCAATATCCTCCCGATCTCTGAAAAACCCGGCAAATTCATACCCGAAGTGCTGACCGACAGGCTTTCCTGTTTCCCATTGGTATTCGTAATGTCCTAACGGCTCATCGTTAAATATAATTTTATTCTTTGTATAGGCAAAGTTCCCTCCGATGTCATACCTGAAACCTCCATTAACCGTTTGCCCCCATTTGAGTTCCATTTCATAACCTTTATTGTTGACTTTTCCTAGATTCTGAGGAGGTAATGTTGCCGCCATAACAGCCGGCACCGATCTTCTGTTGATAAGTATATCTCTACGGTGTTCCGTAAAGTAGTCGAAAGCAAGGCGCAGCTTTTGGTTCAGGACTGACAATTCGACGGCATAATTTTGTTTCTCCGCCACCTCCCATCCTACATCGGGATTTCCCAGACTGGACTCTCTTGCCCCCGGAGAGATAGAGGTGGATGTGCCGAAGAAGTATCCTCCGGTAAAGGCATAACGGTCCGGCAAATAATAAAACCGTTCACTGCCCAGATTATCTTTTCCCACCGTTCCATACGAATATCTGAATTTGAGATAGTTTATAAAAGGCATTTTTTCTTTAAATAAACGCTCTTCGCTGGCAACCCATCCGAAAGAAACCGCCGGAAATAAACCAAAGCGTTTTCCCGGTGCAAAATTTTCGGAGCCATTGTATCCCAGATTGAAATCGAACAAATATTTTAACATATAG
>JAITBC010000081.1 GCA_031283785.1 Tannerella sp.
GCAGCTTCGTGTTTTCAGGAACGACGCCCAATGCAATCCGGTTTTTCAACACAATTTCCCGGTACTTATCCCATCCGACATCAAATTTCCCTTTGTACTTATCAAGTACATTCCTTCGATGCCTGATGAGTGCAATGCGTAGCCCCCGGAACAAACGGTTTGTAGGGCGCCGCCGTCTTCTGGTCGGCGATATAGCGGATGGCCTCGTTGGCGAAGAGTTCCGTTGCGATACGTCCCTGCGGGTCGTCAGGTTCGCACTGGGTGTCGCGATAAAGCGTCGGATACCAGGAATCGTCCATTCCCGAATTGGGGATATAGCCAAAATAGTGATCAAAGCCCCGTCCGGTCGGCCAACGGTTGAACGGCCCTGCCTGCGATGCGTCCGCCGGGTGCGTCAGGTGATATTTCCCGACGGCAAACGTATTATAGCCATTTTCGTGGAGGATTTCGGCAACGGTCGCTTTTTCGAACGGAAGGTATCCGTCGTAACCCGGCGTATTGTAAAACCATTCCGAAAAGAACCCGAAATGTACCGAATGAGGGTTACTCCCCGTCAACAACGCTACGCGCGTCGGCAGGCGCTTTGGGATTCCTTTGCGGAACAGATTCTTGCGTATCGGCCAACGTCTTCCCTATTTTTCCCGTCAAACACGGGGATTGGGCTGTACTGTGCCGAAGCCATCCCACTAAACAATAACGCAGACGATAACAAACCGATGTTTTTATGATTCATTCGTTTCATAACTGTTTGGATTGAATGATTAAATGGATTATTTCGCTTCAATGAAATCGTCAATTTGCGTCGACTTGCTTTTTATTCCTCTACCTTCGGCTTCCTTTATCGCATTGGCGCGCATCTCGGCTAACTCCCTCAGATAATGATTGCCATACATGACCAGCGCGGGAGGGATATCTCCAAATTCCGTCTTGTATTTATCTAATGCGGCGACGAGTTCTTTCGCTTTTTGCGTTTCTTTTCCGTACAGATTGACTTTTTCCCCTACGTCCTCTTTCAGGTTAAATAATAAGGTGTCGTGTCCGGCGGTAGAAGCGCGCCAGAAATTTCCGTCGATTTGTTTCTCCGGCAACGTAATCTTCCAGTCTCCGACACGTAATCCGGTGATGTCCGTATTGTTGCGGAAATAGGCATATTGATCGCTTGCCCGTTTCCCGTTGTTCAGGAGCAAATCCGTCAAATCATGACCGTCTAAGCGTATGCTGTCGGGTACGCCGACACCCGATAAATGCGCTATGGTAGGAAACCAGTCCAACGTAGAAGCGACATCATTTTTGACGGCCGCCACGATCTTGCCTTTCCAGTAAGCAATCGCCGGGACGCGAACGCCGCCTTCATAACTGGTGCCTTTGCCTTCCCTGAGCGGAATCGCTTCACCGCCATGCGGACCTTCCTGTAACCATGGCCCGTTATCGCTGCTAAATATAATTAATGTATTCTCCAATACGCCCTTTTCTTCAAGTGCTTTGACGACCTCCCCTACGCTCCAGTCGATTTCGAGTACAGCGTCGCCATAAACTCCATGACCCGATTTACCTTCAAATTCTTTGGAGCAGAATACGGGAACATGCACCATATTGTGTGCCAGATAAAGGAAAAACGGCCGGTCTGCGCGCTGTTTGGCAATAAACTTTACGGCTTCTTCCGTATAACGCCGGGTGATTTGCGTTTGGTCGATCAGGTATTCCTCCACATCATTCCCGCGAAGAAACACTTGTCCCAGCATATCGTTACTGTATGGAATCCCGAAATATTCATCAAAACCATTCTGGAGAGGGAGATAACGATCTCTATGTCCAAGATGCCATTTTCCTACAATGGCCGATGCATACCCCGCCGGCTTTAACAGTTCGGGAAGGAGCAATTCCTGTTGAGGTATTCCCGAATAACTTTCCGGAAAAAAGACATGCCGTATGCCCATACGCACGGGATAGCGTCCGGTAAGAAGGGCGGCGCGTGAGGGGCTGGATACGGGCGAGGCCGAGTACAAATCGGTAAACCGTATGCCTTCGTCGGCTAATCTGTCAATGTTAGGCGTCTGCCACTTCTGTTGTCCGTAACTGCTTATGTCGGCATATCCCATATCATCGTTGTAGATGATCACTATATTGGGACGCAATTCCCCAGTAGTCCCATTCTCGGATGTCGCCTGTGAAGAACAGCCTGTGATTGCACAAGGGAATCCGATAAAAATTAATTCTTTGACGCATTTCATGATTTTGTAATTTTAATATTTGTAATCAATATCCATCATTCTGTTTCAGATTCGGATTTGCATTTATTTCGGTTTGAGGAAGCGGGAAAAGCACATGGTGGGGCTTTGCCGCGGATTTACCCCGCGCTTGCGCACCGGATATAAATGTTCCTTGACGGATTTTATCGCTCCGGCTTTTTTGTTCGAAATAAAATTCCCATGCACGCTCTCTAAAAATATGATCACGTAATGTTTCTTTTGTATAACCGACCAACTCCAGCGGAGAAACACCGGCCCGTTCGCGGACGAGGTTAATCAGCAAAACGGATTCCTCATTCGGCCCGTTCAATTCGTTCAAGGCTTCGGCTCTGCCCAGTAATAGATCCGCATAACGTAAGACAGGTATATCATTGCCATAGGAAGCGCCTAAAGCGTCTTTGTCAAATTCGTATTTGCTGGCATACGAA
>JAITBC010000085.1 GCA_031283785.1 Tannerella sp.
GTAATCCGCAATGAATTAGAAGTTGAACGGTAAAAGAAAGTTCATAAGCAAGATTTGCCGCAAGCATAACGCCAACGGCTGCAATAGCATAAAACCACACAGCAAACCACGAAATGCCTATTGCACCGGTTTCTTTTTGCGACTTGTCTTTCAAATCAATCCACGGGGCGCGAAAATTGCAGAAAAGCAGTCCGTAAACCAGCGAACCGACAGCAATATTCAACACCGGAATATTGTCAGGCGTATTCCCTCTGAAAAGAATAAATGCTGCGATAATAATTGCTTCGCCAAAAAGCAACAGCAGCCACGAAAATATATTTTTTGTATTCATAATATTATAGAGGTATTAAAGATTTATCGTCTGTTTCCACATTTGGGACAAAATTTAATATTTGATGCGAGCGGCGTTCCGCAACGGCTGCAAGTATCGCTCGAAGAAACTTTACTGCCGCAATTTCCGCAGAAAGTTGCACCTGCTGCTAACGGTGCATTGCAGTTTGGACAGAAATTTCCTGTTTCGCCGCCGCCAGTCAATACCGTTCCGCAACTCACACAGCGTTTTGCATTCTGTTGGTTATCTGTGCCGCATTTTGGACAGGGATTGTACGGGTCGCCGCAATGAGGACAGAATTTGTGGCTGCTTGGGAACTTCTTTGCACAGTTGGAGCAATACACTTCGCGAACTTGCTGTGGCTGTCCCTGCTGCTGTCCGCCATGAAAATTCTGTTGCTGATTACCAAAAGTCGGCTGACTGTATTGCGGGTTCATCATTCCGCCGCCAACGCCTGCGTTTCCGCCCATTCCGCCCATCATATTCATAGCCATTAAACCGCCTAACAGTCCGCCATTACCATTACCAAAGCCATCAATAGCGTTGTTTCCCATTTCAAACATTTTTTCCTGCTGCCAGGTGTGTCCGGTAATCGACATTGCGCTTTGTTGAGAAATCGCCTCTGCTACCCGCTGTCCTTCGGGTGTAGATTTGTCAATATCAATGGTCGTAATGTTGAATTGCAACAAATCCAGACCAAGATTGTCCCAAAACGAATTTAATGCCGATTTCAAATATTCCGACAGTTCGTCAAGGAACGCGGAAATGTACTTAAATCCGACACGGTGTTTAATCACATATTGAGCGATTTGAGATTTCGTTTTGGTAGAAAATTCGCCGAAAAACTGTTCCGTCAAATCATATTGCGTAAACTCGGTTTTTGTACCGACCGCTTTGATTAAAAATTTTTCTGCATCAGCAACTTTCAATCCATAACGCCCGCCTGCTACAAGCGGCAACTGCGTGTTATAATCGGGGTCGTGAATCGGCATTTTGCTCACTGCCCAATCAAAGCTGAAAGATTGAATTTTCTTTACGAACCATACTTCTGCTGTAAAAGGGTTCTTTCCTCCGAAAGGAATACCGAATAAACTGCGGAGTATCGGCAGGTTTTCGGTGCTGAGCGTATGCTTGCCGGGACCGAATTTTCCCGCAACCTGTCCTTTTGAAAACAGGACTGCCTCTTGCGATTCCTGCACAATGAGTTGTGTGTAGGTAGCCAAATTTGTTTCGGGATAACGATAGGCATAAATCGTTTTGTTTCCCTGCGGCGACCATCCGACTAAATCTATTATTGCCATATTATTCTAACTTTTAGTGATTTATATTTCGTATTATATGTAAGTATGCTATTATGCAGATTTTTTTCTGTTTCTTACTTCATTGGCAAGAAGTTATGTCTATAAAATACAATACAAAATTACTGAAACGTTTTCACATTTACAACGTTTTTAGCGTCAAAGTGAAAAAATATTTTGATTTTCGGCAATTCAGGGGTGACTATGCGCGGTTTCCCCTTGATAAATCCTCAATCCTCTAAATACGCTTTTCCGTCAAATTCAGGTGGCAAGACAAGTAATAACTGTTCTGAAAGAGCCGTGAGAGCCTTTAATCAGTGATTTTCAATCAAAAAATCCCGAATCAAATATCAGGTAGCCGATATTCAAGCCGAAATTATAATTGTCTTTCGGATAGCTGTAAGCGTTCATAAACATACTGACCGATACGAACGGCAGGTGAAGAACTAACGCGGCCTCGCCCATATACTGATACGAACTGAAATAATCGTCATATCCGGCTCTGTAATATAATGCAGGATTTTCATTCACCGTATAGGATTCTTTCCGTATCTTTCGCAAAGGGACAAAACCATAAGCTTCGAAACGAAAGTGAAGTACATCATTTAATTTTATTATCGGGATGACGCCTGCCGCCACATAACTGTCGGCATGGAACGCTTCATTGAAAGATATCTTGCTGTGAGGCGTAGGAGTAAATGCCGAAACCCGCAGAATAGACGAAGTATAATTGGAGCTGAATTTTTTGGTGCCGTACACCGCTTCACCCATAAGACCAAGACGGAAGCGATTTTTCATAACAGGAAAATTTTGCCACATTCCTTTCACCTGAAACCATTCATGATCCCGGATATCTGTAAAATATTTACGTCCTCCCTGCCGGTACTGTTCATTTCCCTTTATACGTTGCGCAATCAGCAAGTGCCGACGCCCTTCCGTCGGATATTGCCTGTAATCAAGCGAGTTCTGCTCATACCTGAATCCCGCATTAAAAAGATTATATTTACTTGCATCAAAATCGAGGCCGGCAAAAGACGGCGTTTGATAGTAAAAATCGGTAAGCATACCTAATCCGGCAAAAACTTCTACTTTTGAATGCATCATAAACGGAAATCCGTAATGGGCTCTGACAAAACGTTCGCGCTTTTTAATAAATGCAGGAACGAGGTCTTCGTAAAACAAGGATTGGCTTTGCGAATAATTTTTATTGGAATAGGCCATTTTCAGACCTATATAACCGGGCATACGCGCCGAAGGGTAAAAACGCCCGCCTAACGAGACGCCGCTAAAAGAGTTTCCCATCTGAAAATTGGCCGTATAATCGACCGAGGTCTCGCCCAGACTCTGGTATTCCAAGCCCAGGAACAGCTGATTAGCCTGATGGGAAGATATATTCCCTCCTATGGCTACTTTCACCTCGTCTTTTATTTTCACCGACAGATAAAGATCGAAAGTCTTGTTTTTCCAGTTATAGATAGCCGACGGGATAATTTCTTTTATCTTCGAATAAGTCAGCATCTTAAAATATGCACGACGGAACTCCTCCATCGTAAAATCTCCGCTTATATCGCGTTTCAACTGTGCCGTAATATAATGTCGCTGCGCTTCGGTAACTCCTGCGACATATATATTCGTGAATTTTAACGGCGGCAGGCTCTCCTTATACGCCTTGCGACGCGCCATCACTTCTTCCAACGGGACTTCGCGACCGACACGGGCTTTTATTGTATCTATCAATGCGATTGTACGGTCATAGCCAACCTGCATAATTTCCTTAGCTTTATAAAAATCAAGCAGGAACACATTGGGAAAGCGCATCTCGAGCAACATACCGTCTTCTTCGGGAACAATATATTCCGTCTTCTGCATAATAAGTGTTTCAATCTGGTTCATAGGATTTTCAGAAGGCTTCAGCCCGCCGCCTCTCACTGCCGACCCCAAAATAAAGTCCGGATTAAAATCTTCTTTCATCACTTTTATCGGGAAATTATCGTAGATACCTCCATCAAAAAGCGGCATCCCATCTTTCCATATCGGGTTAAAAACAAAAGGAAACGTCATGGAAACACGTACGGCATCGCCCAAGTCGCCATTGCGAAACGTAATCGCCTTTTTCCCATAGACATCCGCTCCCATACAACGAAACGGCACAAATAAATAATCAAAATTCCATGCCGCTTTGGCGGTGGCTTGTGCATAAAGCGCCATAAACGCCTGATTCATCTGTACAGGATTAACAATACTGCCCGGCAACAGACCTTCAAATATCAACGAATCTTTAATATTTAACGCAAAACGCATAAAATGCGGCGTTTCTTCCGGCTTTTTGAAGTAATAAACGTATTCATTTTCCACCCTTCCGGTTTGCCAATAACCGAACTCGTCCGAAAGCATCAGCTCCAGCATCTCGTCAGGCGTATAACCTATTGCATAAAGACTTCCGACAATAGCGCCTATAGAAGTGCCCGTAATATAATCAATCGGTATATTATTTTCTTCCAACGCTTTGATTACGCCTATATGCGCAGCTCCTCTCGCTCCACCTCCGCTTAACACCAGCCCTACTTTTTGCGCCGCTACGGAGGATAAAAATAAAAGAAATACAATTGTATAAAACAGGTGTATTATTTTCATACTCCAAAAAACATCATTTACGCCTCCAAAAGTAGCATTTTTTTATGTCACAGCAAAATTTCGCTGCCTTATATTTGAAAAAAATAATAACTTTGCCGTTCAATTAAGAAAAACAACAATGGTAAAAAGATTTGATTTTTTAATCATCGGTTCGGGCATTGCAGGAATGAGTTTCGCCCTCAAAGCAGCCCATAAAGGGAGCGTGGCCTTGATTTGCAAGTCCGGCCTGGAAGAAGCGAATACGTTTTTTGCACAGGGAGGTGTTGCTTCCGTCACCAATATTCTTGTCGATAATTTTGAAAAGCATATAAACGATACAATGATAGCAGGTGATTTCCTGAGCGACCGTTCTGCCGTCGAGAAAGTCGTATACAATGCCCCCGGACAGATAAAAGAGCTTATCCGTTGGGGTGTTGATTTCGACAAAGACGAAAAGGGCGATTTCGATCTGCACCGCGAAGGAGGACATTCGGAGTTTCGTATACTCCATCATAAAGATAATACGGGAGCGGAAATCCAGGACAGCCTCATCGAAGGCGTCAAAAAACATCCTAATATCACCGTTTTTGAAAACCATTTTGCTGTTGAAATCCTTACCAGCATCATCTTGGCATTACCGTAACACGCCAGACGCCGGATATCGAATGTTTCGGCGCCTACATTATGAATATGCAGACGGGGTGTATCGACACCTTCCTGTCGAAAGTAACGCTTATGGCCACAGGAGGTATCGGGGCGATATACCGGACGACCACCAATCCGCTTGTCGCCACCGGCGACGGCATCGCTATGGTATATCGTGCAAAAGGCACGGTAAAAGATATGGAATTTGTACAATTCCACCCGACCGCCCTTTTTCATCCCGGCGACAGGCCGTCGTTCCTGATAACGGAAGCCATGCGCGGATATGGAGGCATTCTCCGCACGATCGACGGCACAGAGTTTATGCAAAAATATGACGAACGGCTGTCGCTCGCCCCGCGGGATATCGTTGCCAGAGCCATTGACAATGAAATGAAAAACCGGGGAGACGACCATGTATACCTCGATGTCACACATAAAGATGCGAAAGAAACAAAGCAACATTTCCCCAATATATATGAGAAATGCCGTAGCCTGGGTATCGACATCACCAAAGATTATATCCCCGTAGCGCCGGCGGCGCACTACCTGTGCGGCGGGATAAAAGTCGACCTTGACGCACGTTCTTCCATCATGCGCCTCTATGCTGTCGGCGAATGTGCATGCACCGGGCTTCACGGCGGCAACCGCCTGGCGTCAAACTCCCTTATCGAAGCTGTCGTATATGCCGACGCCGCTGCCAAACATGCCGTTAACGTCATCGATTCTTTGTCGTACCAGGAAGATATTCCCGCATGGAACGACGAGGGTACGCGTTCGCCCGAAGAAATGGTACTTATCACACAAAGCGTAAAGGAAGTCGGGCAGATCATGTCTACCTATGTAGGAATCGTACGCAGCGACCTGCGACTGAAACGCGCATGGGACCGGCTCGATATCCTCTACGAAGAAACGGAGAGCCTTTTTAAACGCTCTGTCGCCTCGCGCGATATTTGCGAACTCCGCAATATGATAAACGTCGGATACCTGATCATGCGCCAGGCCATCGAGCGTAAGGAAAGCCGCGCCCTGCATTACACGCTCGATTACCCGCCCGTGAAGTAATAAAAGACTTATGGGAACAAAAAAACCTGCGGAAAACTTTTTGTCTCCACAGGCTCTTTCTAACAATAGATATGGAGGCTTTTAAAAACACTATTGTGTCAAACGAAGCTCCATTCAACAATTTAACTTAATCTTATTTATTTTAATAACAACGCTTTTCTATTAATTATTTGAAGCGTTTTTCGACAACTTTCCAGTCTATAATATTCCAGAGCGCATTGATATGATCTGCACGGCGATTCTGGTAATCAAGATAATAAGAATGTTCCCAGACGTCAAAGCCGAGAAGTGGCGTCAGTCCCGATTTAAGCGGATTCCCGGCATTACTTTCCTTCGTAATAACAATCTTCCCGCTTTCATCTTTAGATACCCATGCCCAGCCGGAACCGAATAATGAAACGGATGCAGCGTTAAATTCCTTCTTGAAATTTTCGAAACTGCCGAACTGGTTTTTTATGGCTTCGGCCAAAGCGCCGGATGGTTCTCCTCCTCCGTTCGGTGAAAACGTATTGAAATAAAACTCATGATTCCATACCTGAGCGCCATTATTAAATATACCTCCATCCGACTTCTTTACAATCTCTTCCAGCGAAGAATTTTCGAAAGAAGTGCCTTTTATAAGACCGTTCAGGTTGTTAATATACGCCTGAACATGTTTACCGTAATGAAAATCAACCGTTTGCTTACTTATCACCGGCTCTAACGCATTACTTTCATAAGGTAATTTAAACAACACAAATTCTCTCGCATTACTATTTTGAATATTTGCTCCCATAACTAATAACATTAATAAATTAAATAACTTCTTCATAACTCCATATTTCAATGTGTAAACATAATTTTTATATTAAACCCGTATCTACACTTCACACATTTTGTTCGGCAAAGATAATATACGAATCGCGCTTTGATGCTTTTTTGCGCATCAATAATATCTATATATCTATTGATAAAATTAATATGCGCTTCGTAACGCCGACATATTCACCTGTATAGATTTGTGCAAATCCACTTATGGGGACTGCGTCTTTTCCTCATATCTGTATTCAATTGCTTTTGACAACATTTTATATATCTGTTAAAATTGCAGTAAAGATAATGTATTTTTTCCATATGTGCAAAACTGTTGATAATTATTTGGGGACTACAAACGACTTTTCAAAAACTCAAAACTCATAATATCTTAATTATATGCTATATACAAACTAACAACCTTTCCGTATAGCCCTGTTTTCTTTTCGGGATAACTTTTGCCAAGTTGGGTTAAATTCCTTTACTGCCGTTTCATGTGCGTTTGTTATAATACCCATGTTGTATGTTAAATTCACAAGACCAATTATAGTAGCAGCACGTTTGATACCAGGACTATTGAATGTATGGTTTTGGATTTAGATATGCTTTGCAAGTTGAATCGAATCTGTGTCCTGAAAAAAAACAGAGCAATGATTATTTTTAAGGGCGACGGGAAGAAAAAAGGGGGATTAAAAGTGCATCAAAACTGCTTTGTCAGACATGTATTTCCCTTTACTTTAAAACAATAATAAAAAAAGACAAAATATAATTTAATGAAAACAGGAGAAAAGGAGTTTGTTCAGATAAAAACTCAAACATTATTTATAACTTTGCAGTCAGGAAATTAGCAATAGATTTTATATGGACAATCAGATATACAATCAAACAGTAAGTTTCATCCGGGGCATTGCCGACGACTGCCTTTTCAATGTTTATGTGAGAGGTAAATATCGCGACGTGATATTACCGATGACGGTTATTCGCCGTCTTGATGCCGTTTTGGAGGAAACCAAAGAGGACGTACCGAGAATGAAGGCTACACTCGATAAGGCGGGTATCGTGAATCAGGACAAGGCGCTGTGTAATGTTGCAGGGCAGTCGTTTTGCAACAAGTCGCCGTTTCGCTTGAAAGACCTCACAAGTCGCGCCAATGCTCAAAAACTGAAAACCGACTTCATCGCCTATCTCGATAGCTTTTCGCCTGAGCTTCCACGCATAAGCGACGGACAGTTGCTGTTTTTGCCCAATAACGTGAGCAAGATGAAGAAAAAACCATAATAAAAACCGATGAAAGATTTTGACGAATACATAATTCAGGGCGAACCCTCGCAAAAAGAAAAAGCCGAAATTTGGCAAACTGCTATCGGCTTGCAGGATGTTGATGGACTGAAACCGTCGGCATATCTGCTCGCAACAGCCAAAGAAAATATCAAGGGCAATATTACGATTGACGAAGTTCAACAGCGAATAGACTGTTATTACAAACAGCAAACAAGCCGTAAAAGCATTGAAACAGGACGCACGGAAGAGGCAGATAAAGTTTCGGCTCGAATAGCGGAAATCCTGTCCGAAAAAACTTTTTCTTTTTCGCCTGCCGAATTTATCAACATACACAGGCGGCTGTTCTTCGGAATATACAGATTTGCCGGCAAAATTCGCGACTATAACATTACAAAAAAAGAATGGGTACTTGATGGAGAAACCGTATTGTACGCAAGCGCCGATATGTTGCGAGAAACTCTCGAATACGATTTCAGGGAGGAAAAAAACTTTATTTATAAAGGTTTAAGTACACAGCAAATTATCGAACATCTCGCTCATTTTACGGCGTATTTATGGCAAACTCACATCTTCGGCGAGGGGAATACTCGAACTACCGCTGTGTTTTTAATTAAATATCTGCGCAAACTTGGCTTCAAAAATGCCGATAATACACTCTTTGCACAACATTCGTGGTATTTCCGCAACGCGCTTGTAAGGGCAAATTATGAAGACTTATCACGTGGCATTTACAAAACCGACAAATATCTTATCACATTTCTGTCCAATTTATTACTTGGAGAAAAAAATGAATTAAAAAACAGGCATTTACATATTCTCTTCAAAGAGCAAATGTCGGGAAAGACAGTAGAGAAAACCGAAAATGTCGGAGAAATGTCGGAGAAATGTCGGACAGACATAAACAAATTATTGAAATGATGTCGAAAAACAATACAATTTCGGCAAAACAACTTGCGTCTGCACTGAACGTTTCTTCCAGAACAATAGAAAGAGATATTGAAAAAATGACTGCCTTGAAAATTATTGAGCGTAAAGGCGCAGACAGGGGTGGCTTTTGGAAAATAATTGAGAATTAATCCATACCCCAAATATAAACCAACAAATATCCCGCAGCTAAAGGAAAGTCTTTACATTCAGACATAATGACTATATGCTTCGACCAGCTAATTTCTCCAACTAATGGTTGGAGAAATTCATTTCCTTGATATTCGGAATAAAACTGCGCCATTGACCGTAAACTGGATTTCCCAAACCCTGAAATTCCCGGAAATTCTTTCTGCAATTCTTCCGAAAGTGTTTCTACGACCGACTTACCCAGCCCAAGGTTTGTTGTTTCTCGGTAATCAAGGCAAGCCCAAACAGTAGTGCACGGCAACGGCAATGCCCGCCGTGGTGATGAAAACTAAAAAAAACGCCAGAAGGGAAATCGTCGGCAAATTGCGCCTAAACTCTTTGAACGGGATCTTGTATGCCGCATCATACAGCATGGGCGGCAGAAAAAGAAGGAAAACGACTTCGGGATTGATGGATATTGTACGAATACCGGGAATAAATCCGATAGCGATTCCCGCTGCCGGCAGCAATACCGGATAGGGAAGTTTCATCCCGGCGGCGACGGGCAACAGGCCGACGGCAACCGCTAAAAGAATGATGATTACAGTATATGCTTCCATTTCGTTATCATACTGATTTTTTACTTTTCATAATAAATCTATCTTACATATTCTACCTGCTGATAACAAATGAACGTGGAAAATATTTTAAGGAAAGCAAGATTTTAAATATTTGTAACTACTAAGGTAGCCTCTCCAAAAAAAAATGCATAAAGAAAAAATTTGCACAAATAATTTTGCTTCC
>JAITBC010000182.1 GCA_031283785.1 Tannerella sp.
GATGACAATGCTCAACCCCTCGCTTTCTATACTTGACGAAACGGACAGCGGCCTTGATATAGATGCGTTACGTGTGGTTGCAAACGGAGTAAACCAACTGAAAACGCCGGATAACGCCACGATTGTAATCACACATTATCAACGCCTGCTCGATTATATAAAGCCGGATATCGTACATGTGCTTTATAATGGACGTATCGTGAAAACCGCCGGGCCTGAGCTTGTTACGGAATTGGAAAGTAAAGGTTATGACTGGCTGAAAGAGGAACTCGGCAATTAACGGTTAGCGGCATGAATGTTGAAAAGCAATATATTGATCTTTTTATGCAGTATGAAGACGTCGTGCGCCGGCATGCTCCTTGTTGCATGAATGTTTTGCGCACGCGGGCATTTGCCGACTTCGAACGTACGGGGTTCCCTTCACTGAAACACGAAGATTATCGTTATACGGATGTCGCGCAGTCGTTTGCACCGAATTACGGGTTGAATATCAACCGCCTTGAAGCGCCTGTCAATCCGGATGATATTTTTCGTTGTGCGGTTCCTGATATGCGAACGTATTTATTTTTTGTGGTGAATGATTCGTTTTATAAGGATGTGTTGCCGGATGCATCCCTGCCTGACGGCGTTTATGCCGGAGGTATGAAACATTTTACGGAGCGTTATCCGAATGTTGCGTCACGTTATTACGGTAAGATTGCAAAAACGTCTGCCGATGCGGTGACGGCTATTAATACAATGTTGGCGCAGGACGGATTCGTGCTTTATGTGCCGCGTAAAACGAAGATAGACCGCGCCGTTCAACTGGTAAATATTTTTCGCAGCACAGTCGACATAATGGCAAACCGCCGTATACTGGTCATAATGGAACCCTATTCGGAAGCAAAACTTCTCGTCTGTGATCATAGTTCTGATGACATCAAATGCCTTTCCACGCAAGTTGTCGAGATTTTCGTCGAAGAAGGAGCGCGTTTCGACTATTACGATCTGGAAGAAAGTACGGTATCCACGACCCGCTATACATCTTTGTATGTAAAGCAGGAAGCCCAATCGAACGTGCTGGTGAACGGCATCACGCTGAACAACGGCCTTACCCGTAACAATTATCATATATACCTTAACGGAGAAGCGGCGGAGACGACGCTTTGCGGAATGGCTATTCAGGATAAGAACCAACAGGTGGATACATATACGTACATCACTCATGCCGTCCCGTATTGTAAAAGCACAGAACTTTTTAAGAATGTATTGAATGACCGTTCCACAGGGATATTTAACGGACGTATACTGGTAAAGGAAGGCGCCGCGAAAACGGAAGCGTTTCAGACTAACCGCAATATGTGTATGACCCGTGACGCAAGAATGTACAGCAAACCCCAGCTCGAAATATATGCGGACGATGTGAAATGTTCGCATGGAATGACAACCGGTCAGTTGGATGAAAACGCCTTGTTTTATATGCAGAGCCGCGGCCTTTCGCGCGATGAGGCAAAGACGCTTTTAAGTGTAGCTTTCACTGCCGACATTATTAATAATGTACGGTTGGGTGCGCTTAAAGACCGGCTTCATTATTTAGTGGAAAAACGTTTTAGGGGCGAGCTTGTTCAATGCGCCGGTTGCCGGACATGTAACTCGCCCGTCTTACGCTCCGACTCGCGCACCTGAGACGAACGGCTGTCGCCCTTTCGCAGTATACCTGTGTGTAGTGTGGTGACCACACAGTTAATTCAACATCAGGCCGATGCCGAAAGAACGGACATCCGGGCCTTTTCCTTTTTCGAACATCGAAAAAAGTTGATAATAGCCGAAAAAACTGAAATTATTGAATCCTGTTCGCAATACCAGACGGGCGTTAAGCGGCGGGATGTTCGGATTGCGATAGTGAATTTTCTCAATATGGCCTTGCGGTTGCCGTATGTCTAACTGCGATTTGGAATAACACTTGACCTGTCCTTCTATGCCTCCGGATATGAAAAATTGCGAACGGTTCGGGATTCTTGTCTGGTATTCCAGTATAAGAGGAATCGTTGCATAGTATACCAGCAATTTGCTGGATTTGTATTCCTGTTCCGCGTCTCTGAAAAACGTGGCGATGCCGTCGGTATATTGCAGGCCGGTGTTTCTCCTGAAATGATAGCGCGACCAGTCGAAGCCGAAGCCGGTGACAAACAGATAATGATAACTTAGCGGAATCGTATGGTCTGCTATATTTAATATTACCGAATAGGAACGATTCGGATTCAGGTCGGCGCCATGCAGATTTTCCAGATTGGAAAAGGCGAAACCAATACCCGTCCAGTGTGATTTGGTCGGCTTTTCCTTCCAGTTAAAAATGAAATCGTAAGAGGAACCGTTCAGCGATATCAGGCTTTGAAAATTCCGGTCATCTGTTTTCTCCGTCGTTTCCGTATTTGTTGTAATATTTTCCTGTGCCCACACAGAGGTCGTCATGAACAGGACGCATGCAATCAGTCTTAATTTTTTTTTCATAATGTGTTTATAATTTGGTTTGTTTGTCATTTACTTTGATAAATAAATCCTTTAATTTATCCAGTTCCTTTTCCAGATGCGAGGGAGGGAAGTCGCCCCGGATGTAAATTAAAGTCATTTTTGAAGATCTGGCGCCGAACAGGATGTATTCGTTTTCCGTCCAATCCTTCGTTTTTGCCAGATGATAATATCCGGTTTCCGTTATCCCGTCCTTTTGCGATTCCATCAGGATATCTCCATTTTCCAAGTCTGTCCGGATCGCGTTCAGGGTCATGCGGATGATATCGGGATCGGCAGGAATCGTCAAGCTCTTGTATCGATTGATACAGGTATTATCGCCCAGCACGTCTTTTGCCAGTTCAATCAAGACCGCGCTCTTTTGTTTACCGTAGTTGTCGAATATCGCGTTAACATGCAAACCTTTCTGTGCGTTTGCAAATCCGCAAGTGGCGAGGAGGCACAGTAAGAAGATTGTTTTTTTTGTTGTTGTATCCATATATCGTTCCAAGTTTAATTGTTGTCAGAAAAATGATTCCAGCGCTTCGGACTGAGAAGAAAATACCGATTTGTTA
Organism: Tannerella sp.; assembly: GCA_031283785.1. The sequence continues at coordinate 3,063 of JAITBC010000182.1, forward strand.
CTTTCGGCAAGATGTTCCAGAGACTTGAGCGTCTCCGAGCGGATGAGGCCGGTATTCGTATGTTTTTCCCCGTCGATGTACACGCGCGAGGTTTCCGTCGAGGTCGTCGGGCGGCGTATACGACGGATAGAGAACGGTAACGCGAGGCATAGAAGCAGAACGGCGGCGGCCGCCGCTACGCTCCATTTCCGGATGTTTCTCCGCCGTGACGGAGGAGATTTACGGCGGCGCATGTCCTCCCGCTCGGCAATCATATAACGAAATATCGGTTGATACGCTTTCAACGCTTCCGGCAAGTCGTCTTTCCGGAAATAATCTCTGAGAAGCTGTTCTTCTTTCAGGCCGGTCAATCCGTTGAAATACGCTTCAACCAACGCTTTTATGTCTGTTTTTCCTTTTTTCATAATCGGTAATTCATTATTTTCATATATTGATCCCGCACCTTTTTCCGTGCCCGTGAAAGGTTTGTCGTGACGGCGCTTACCTGTGTGCCGGTTATTTCGGCAATCTCCTGCAATTCGTATCCTTCAATATCACGCATCCGGATAATGGTCTGCTGTAAAACCGGCAGACGCTCGATAATCCGTTTGACGAGTACGACGGCATCTTTCCGTTCGATTTCCGAATATGGCGTTTCATGATCCGTACCCATGGAAATAGCGTCGACGGTTGTTTTATCTTTTTGCGCCCGAAGGTAGTCGATACAGATGTTTTTGACGGTCTGCACGGCAAACGCTTCAGGATTGGCTACCGTATCCAATTGTTCACGGATGTTCCATAAGCGAAGCAATGTCTCCTGAGTCGCATCTTCGGCATCCTCTTCCCGTTGCATCCATTTCAGGGCTATCGCGAAAAGCGTTTTCCGGAGAGGAATAATCTCTGTCTTGAATCGTTTCGGTTGCATATTCATACTAATGACGTTACAAAGGAAAAAATATAACATCAAAAGTAAAACTTTTTTTCGTCTTACGCTTGGAGATCGCACGATTTTCATCTAATTTTGTACGGTATTTTTTTTGCAGAACGATTGTTAGCAGTACATAAAATGCATCAGATTTTCAACGACATATACAGGCAATATCATCAAAAGGCGGTTTTGTTTGTCAAATCATACATAAGAGATGAAATGGCTGCCGAAGATATCGTATCGGAATCAATGATAAACCTTTGGAACATGCTCAAGAAAGAGACTGTTGCTAATCCGCAAGCCCTGCTTCTCGCCATTCTTCGAAATGCTGCATTAAACTATCTGAAACGTCAAGCTATCGAGCAGGAGGTCATGGTAAATATGGCAGAGTGGACGATCAGCGACCTGCGCCACCGCATGAACACGCTCGGAGCCTGCGATCCCGAAGAAGTCTTTGCAACCGAAATAACACAAATCGTAGAGAAAACACTCGCGTCTCTCTCTCCGCAAACGCGCAGCGTCTTTGAAATGAGGCGCTATGACACCCTGCCGGTTAAGAAAATAGCCGAAACGCTCTCCATAACCCCGAAAGCTATCGAATACCACCTCACCAAAGCGCTCAAAGCGCTGCGCATAGCTCTGAGAGACTATATTACTGTCCTTTTGTGATTAAAATGTCCCCGGAATATAAATTTTTCAGGGTTTTCAATTTAGGGATTTCGGGAGTTCGATTGTCTGTTACTGTATGGACAGAGAATTACTGCAACAATATGTGGAAGGAAACGTCACGCCGGAGGAAGTTCAGAGAGTAACGGAATGGTTGGACGCAAGTGAAGATAATGTACGTGAATACGTGTCATTACATAAATTTTATGACAACTCCCTGTGGAATATGACGGGACGGCGACCGTCCGTTTTACGGCGTAAAAGAAACATAGCCGGCAGAGTTGCTCTCGAATGTTTGCGGGTTGCAGCCGTATTCATAATTGCATTTCCGCTTGTCCGTCATATGGACAGGACATCAGGGAAGACGTCTCAGGCGGCCTTCCATACTCTTGTTGTACCCGCCGGTCAACGTGCAGAGTTGACGCTCTCCGACGGTACCGGCGTATGGCTGAACGCACAAAGCCGCCTTGTCTATCCCGCAGTGTTTGAAAAGGGAAAGCGCGAGGTCATACTCGATGGCGAAGGCTATTTTGATGTTACACACGACCAGGCACAGCCTTTTACCGTAAAAACGAAGACCTTGGACGTTCTTGTACTTGGCACCGAATTTAACCTCATCGCTTATGACGCCGATCCACATGTCGAGGTGTCCCTGCTGAAAGGAAATGTCGCACTGAAACCCACAGGGTCGGACCGGATTCACCGGATGAATCCCGGCGAATGTGTCCGGTGGAACGACGGCGTCTTTACAGCTTCCGCTATCGACAACTACGAGTACTTCAAATGGAAGGACGGACTGCTCTGTTTCGACAATGCAACCGTCGGCGCTATTTTGGAAAAACTCAAACTTTACTTCGACGTTAATATTGACGTAAACAAACAAAACCTCCTGAACTACCGTTACACAGGTAAATTCCGCACCAAAGACGGCGTTGAACAGGTGCTGAAAGTATTGCAGCTCGAACATAAATTCGTCTATACGAGAGATTCCGAACGAAATACAATCACCATTAAATGAAAAATGCCTATGGAAAACGACAGATGAAAAACAGCAATGAAAAAACCGGCCGGAGTATGCGCCAACATCCTCCAGCCGAAAAAAAACGTCGGTCTTTCAGACTGATAAGAATTTTTTTAATCAGTAAGTATTACTTGAAAAAACGTACAAATATATGAAAAAAGAACATAACGGGTTAATATGTACCCCATTATTAGAAATTAAATATTTAATCAGAGCCATGAAATTGAGTTTCATCCTATTGGTATCATGCGTTTCTCTTACATTCGCTACGGAAGTAACATCGCAGACTGCACGCGTCAACATCCGGGTGAATAACAAACCGGCCGAGACGATTATGAACCTGATCGAAAATCAGACGGATTACCTGTTCGTCTATAACCGTGAAAATGTCGATGTATCGCGCAGAATCTCACTGGATGTATCGGATGTTCCCGTTGCACAGGTGCTGGCGCAGGTGTTCGGGCAGACGGACATCATCTACGCAATGGAAGGTAACAACATCCTCCTGATGAAACGTAACGAGCCGTTTGAACAACAGCAGAATGTACGGCAGATTACCGGTTCGGTGGTCGACGAAACCGGCGAACCGATTGTCGGTGCAAACGTCATTGAGAAAGGTACTGCAAACGGAACGGTAACGGGTATTGAAGGGGGATTTTCGCTGACCGTACGTAATAATGCGGTATTGCAAATATCCTATGTCGGATATGTCACGCAGGAGATAAGCGTCGGCGGACAGACGGCGGATATTAACGTCGTACTGAGCGAACATGTCAGTATGATCGACGAGGTCGTCGTTACGGCGCTCGGCTTGCAGCGCGAGAAGAAAGCGCTGGGCTATGCCGTACAGGACGTTAAGGGCGATGCTATCGCGCAGAGCAGGGAACTGGATGTGGTCAACGCCTTGAACGGACGTGTATCAGGCGTACATATCACACATGGCGGCGGAGGACTTGACGGCGGTGGGTCACGTATCGTGATTCGCGGCGAGAACTCCATGTCGGGCAAAAATACGCCATTGTTCGTTATCGACGGCGTGCCGGGAAATGCCGGCGACGTGGCCTCTGACGACATTGAAAGCATCTCTGTGTTGAAGGGTCCGGCAGCTTCGGCATTGTACGGCTCGCGTGCATTGGCAGGCGTGGTGCTGATTACTACCAAATCCGGCAAGCAGGATACGGGATTGCACGTAGAAGTCAATTCAAATGCCATGTGGCAGAATCCGCTGGTCTTACCGGAATACCAGTCCGACTACGGACAGGGGCAAGGAGGCAAGTACGAATTTAACAATTCGCAGGCATGGGGCGCGAATCTCAACGGCTCAGGACATGATAATGTTATCGGGGATTTCTATGATACAGGGTATATACTGACCAATAACGTCTCCGTCTCCAAAACCGACGACAAGAACAATATCCGCCTGTCGTATACGAACGTCACGCAGAAAGGAGTCATTCCTAATACCGACTTGACGAACAATCGTTTCGACCTGTTCACTTCATGGGAACTGTTCCATAATTTCAGAATAAATGCGAACGTGAAATTCATCCGTAAAAATTCAAGTAATGATCAAGATCCTAACCCTTACCAGTGGACGGGCGGCGTAGATCTGAACGACTTGAAAGACTATTGGGAGATACAGGAAGAAAAACAAAAAATCTTTCGCTACGAAACCGACAATCCCTATTTTGCTTTATACGAGAACCTGCATCCGTGGGAAAACGAACGCTGGTTTACGAACGTGTCGGCAGATTACGACTTTCTTAAGTATTTCACGGCAATGGCGCGCATGAGCTATATTTCCGAATCCGGCCAGGACGAATGGTTCGTACATCCCGCATCGGAAGGTTTCGACAACAGTCATCCACGTAAGGACGGCGGCTTTTCCACCCGTATGAAACGGGGTAAGGAGATGAACGCCGACTTCCTGCTGTCGTACGAAAACCGCTTTGCAGACGACAACCTGTTCCTGAAAACTTCCTTCGGCGGTAATCATGCATACACGTCGTGGAACAACGAGATATACGGGAAAACTTACCAACTGCTCACCGGCGTACCTGTATATACGCTCGGTAACTATCAGACCGATCCACGCGTGACAAGCAACTATGGCCCGGACAAGATTATTAATTCGCTGTATGCCTTCGTAAATCTGGGATACAGGAACATGCTGTACGTGGACGTTACCGGGCGTAACGACTGGTCGTCGACACTGCCGAAAAATAACAATTCCTATTTCTACCCGTCGGTATCGCTGAGCGGGATTCTGACGGAAATGTTCGACTTGCCGCGGGCGATCTCTTTCTGGAAGGTACGTACCGGCTACGCAAGCGTCGGTAACGATACCAACCCCGGACAATTACAGCCTGATTTCTATTTCACAGAAGGAACAGGAGGTATTGCAGGTATCGCGGAAGGAAGTATCAAGCGTGAATATAACCTGAAACCGGAACTGGCTTCCTCTTTTGAAGTCGGTACAGACTTACGCCTGTTCAACAGCCGGCTGGAAGTGGATGTAAACTATTACAACACAATCACACGCAACCAGATATGGAACGTGCGCGTATCAAACATATCGGGATACAGCTATGCAATGAAAAACGCCGGCAAGGTGAGCAGTCACGGGCTGGAAGTAAGTCTGAACGGCGAACCGGTGAAGACGAAGGATTTCAGTTGGCGTACGGGCGTCAACTGGTCGTTCGACCGTTCGTATATCGACGAACTTGATCCTGCCAATCCCGACCTGGTCTTTACCGTCAAACTGGCGGAAGGAATGTACACTCACGACAAACTTGGCGAACGTCGTGGAGCGCTCTATTCACGCTATGCGAAGAAATTTACGTACGATCCGGCCGTTCATTCGCCTGACCTGGCAGCTTACGACGGCGCTATACTGCACGACCAGGCCAAGAAAGTTCAACGCTCCGAAGATATGGCGATACTGGGTAATTATAATCCGGACTGGATAGGGTCGTGGCATAACACGTTACGGTGGAAAGGGTTGACACTCACGACGCTTTTTACATGTAATTACGGGAATGATTTCTTTGCCAGCTTTGAAAAAGCCTATTATCGTTACGGATTTGCTCCACAGACAGGTATTGACCGCAATAATGGAGGCGTCCTGCCGGTGAACGAATTGTGGGATGACCCGGACAGAGGTATTCATCCTTTTGGTCCGGGCGACGAAATAGAACCTGAAACTTATTATAAAGAACATATCGGCGACGGTGAAAATAACGACTATTGGATACGCGACGGCTCTTTCATAAAACTCAAAGAGGCGACGTTGACGTATGCCTTCCCGAAGAAACGACTTGAACACACCTTTATCAAAGACTTTTCCGTCTCTTTCGTTGGCCGCGACCTGGCTGTATGGAGCAAAGTAAAATGGGTTGACCCGGAAATATACGGTTACGACGACGAAAATAAGGGTATAAAAGTGCCCGGGACATCCAAGACGGGAGGTATACCGAGTACACGCAATATCGGCTTTTCCGTCAAACTTCAATTTTAATCAATGTTGAATCCTAAAAAACAATTTTTTATTATGTACAGGATCTGTTTTATCATTAGTATATGCTTGTGTGTTCTGCTCGCAGGATGCGACACATGGTCGGACGATTTTAACGACAACAAAAACATTCCGAAGGTGCTTTCCAACGATCCTTCATCATTCATGGGCGCAGTCCTGAACGGGCCGTTCCGCGATAATTCCGAATGGGTAGCGCTGCAGAGCGTACAACCGGTCGTAGGTACTATCGGACGGACGCGTTCACTGAGCCAGGGCGGACGACATCGCGCATGGCACGATTTCGACGGGAAGGTATGGCCCGTATGTTATCCAACGCTGCCGAACGTGAAGAACGTGCGTAATGCAGCAATTGCTTCCGGGCAGGTGCAGTACGTCGCTGTGGCCGACATTTGGGAGTCGTGGATAATGTTTACACTGACTACTTTTTATGGCGATATTCCTTACTTCGCAGCCGTCGATGATACGCTTGTCTTCACCGTAGACTACGACAGGCAGGCTGAAATCTATCCGGCCATTCTGGAGAAGCTGCGCAATGCAAGCGAAATGATTGCCGCTAACCCGGTCGACATCGACGCCAATTCTGATTATATCTATGCCGGCAATATCCGCAAGTGGCAGAAATTTGCCAATACGCTACGTGTGCGGATGTGCATGCACATGTATAACGCCGCTCCCGAACGGGCGAAAGGCATACTGAACGAAATACTGTCCGACACGCAGCGTTACCCGGTCTTTGAGTCGAACGACGACAACTGCGCAATGCACTATGACGGCAGCAGCGACGACCGCAGTTCGGAATTTTATCGCAGTTCATCAACCTGGTCGGAAAACTGTCTGGTGAGCAACGTGCTGGTCGAACGGCTTGTTTCGCTGCGAGACCCGCGTTTACCACTCTATGCTTACCCGGTGAAGAAGGTGCATACGGAGGATCATTATATCAAACCGGGCAATCCCGGGCCGGCAAAATACCTGGGTCATATCTACGGCCTCACTGTCAGCGATGCGGACGCAACGGCATGGAACGGCGGACTTGAATACGGTTCGGCTGTAGGCCCATGGTTTCGCCATCTGGACGCCGACGGCAACAGGACGGATGAAACAAAAAAGACGCCGCTTTTCTTAGTTACTTATCCCGAACTGTCATTCCTGTTGGCCGAAGCCGTTCAGCGCGGCGTCATCGCAGGCGATGCAAAAGCGTATTACGAAACAGGCGTGAAAGCGGCATTTGAGCAGTACGGTGCAACTTTTTCAGGCGAAGGATATGCAGGCGCATATGCCGACCGGGGATTGAGTTCGGATGTCGAATACTTGCAGCAGCAGCAAGCGAACTGGAATGGCGGGCGCGATAAGTTGACGCTTATCGCCGAGCAGAAGTGGATAGCGCTTTTCAATGTGCCGTTTGAAAATTATTTCGACCACCGTCGTACGATGCTTCCACTGTTGAGTTGTTCTAACCTGGCGGCTACTTATAACGACGGCAGCGGAACAAAATTTCCCGCTCGCGCCGACTATCCCGCCTCTGAAGAACAAAGCAATGCCGAAGGTTGGGCAAAGGCGCGTGCCACAGGTTTTGATATACCTGTTACAGGCGACAATAACCGTACGCTGGCAAAGATGTGGCTCATCAATAACCCTGCCGGCCCCGACCTCCAGATGCCTGTATTCCGTGAGCCTCTAAAGGCGCAGGGCGAATACCCGGGCGGCGAAAACTTCAATGCATGGTACGAGGCGCACTGGAAGGAATTATACTGGTGGGAATACGAATAACACTTTTAGTTTTCAAAAAAAGGGACAACACATTTTTAATGTACTGATGCAAGCGCAACAGTGGAGGATTTGATTTTTATTTTCTGCTGTTGCGCTTTGGAAACAAAGTTTGCGATACGTGCAAAATAGTGAATCATCTCATTACTGTCTATTTTCAGGAAGCAGTCGTTATGGTTTTCGCTGATAACTTTTTGAAGCGTTATTTTTTGTCTCTTTTTATCTTCCACTTCTACCGGTGTCTTTCGCTAAAAAAAGTTGACTCATAAAAGAGTTAAATATGCATTTACAGACCCCAAAACAAAAACAGTATTTTAAGAAGGTTATTAAATTACATTACGAGAAAGGCTATGGAGAAGATCGTATTTCCCGCATTTTACCAATAGGTCATTCTACGGTTTCGAGATGGATTGCTATTTTTGCAGCGGAAAACGATAAAAATAAAGTTCCGATGCACAAGTCCGAAGCACAAAGCCATCCGTCTGTATCCGGCAGTCAGGAAAAAGATGCCTCCT
>JAITBC010000213.1 GCA_031283785.1 Tannerella sp.
CGACAATAACCTGACCGACAAGTTGAAAACAGGTACGAGCATCAACATCAGCCGGGCGTACAGAAATCCCGTCAACAATGACAACGCCCCCACGGGTCTCGTCAATTCGACTACCGCACCGCCGCCTCATCTTCCCATATTCAACGAAGACGGCAGCTATGCCAAATACGTAAACGTAGACAATCACCTGGCAATCATCGAACATTCGGACAACAATTCCGAAACATGGCGTACCATCGTCAACCTGTACGGAGAATACACTTTTCTTCCCGAATTAAAATTCAAGTCAAGCTGGAGCTTCGACAATTCGGAAAATACGGACAATAATTATTTCAACACATTCCTCAATGCCGGAGTTGCCACAAAAGGCTCTGCGACTTATTACAATGCAAAAAACCGCGTATATACGGCGGAACAGCTGTTCACTTATAACAAGACGTTTGGCGCCGCCGACAAGCATAATGTGGCTGCATTGCTCGGAAATACGGTCAATTCCATTCAACTGTCATCCGGTCGGGTTACAGGCACCGGTTTTGCGACCAATGATTTGCGAGAAATCTCCGTTGCCGCCACCACAAGCGGTACGGCTTCGAACAGCGAGAGCCGGTTATTCTCTCTTTTCGGAAAAGCCAGTTATACGCTGGACGGAAAATATACGCTGGACGGCAGTATCCGTGCAGACGCTTCTTCGCGTTTCGGGAAAAACAATAGGTGGGGCTATTTCCCGGCTGCAGGAGTTACCTGGAATGCAGGTCTGGAAGAGTTTGTCAAAAACAGTCGCCTGTTCGACGTACTTAAGTTCCGTGGAAGTATTGGCTGGACCGGTAACCAAGATGGCATCGGCTCCTACGCCGCCCTGGGACTTTGGTCTGCCAGCGCTTCGTATTTGGAAACGGCAGGTATTTCGCCTTCGCAATTAGCCAATCCGGATCTTACCTGGGAAACAACCCGGCAAACAGATGTGGGCGTTGAATTTGCCGTTCTGAAAAACCGGTTGACCGTCAACTTTGATTATTACAATAAATACACATATGATTTATTGCTGAGCGTCCCCGTACCTTATCGCTCAGGTTTCAGTTCGTTTCTTCAGAATTATGGAGCCGTAAGTAACAAAGGATGGGAGTTGGCGGTGCAATCCGTCAATATTGAAACGAAAAAGATTCGTTGGACGACCGACTTTAATATTTCAACCAACAAAAACCGAATTGAAAAGTTGGCTTCCGAAATTTTGCTGGGTGGTGGACGAAATCTCTCCATCCTTAAAGAAGGGTATCCGATTAATTCGTTTTATCTGTTCAAACAATTATATGTAGATCCGCAAACCGGAAACGCGATCTATGAAGACGTCAATAAAGACGGTTTACTTACCAATGCCGACAGGCAAGTAACTGGAAACGGCATCCCCAAATATACCGGAGGACTGACTAATAATATTTCTTATAAGAATTTTTCATTAGAAGTTTTCTTCTATTTTCAACAAGGAAATAAGATAATAAACATGCATGATTTTTTCCTTTTACACGGCGGTCGTCTGACTACGGGTTTTATCCCCAGACAACTTGAACGGTGGCAAAAGCCTGGTGACATCACCGACATTCCCCGTTTGACAACGTATGCCGGCGAAATCAATACAATTGGTGGTCCAGCTAATAACTACGGTGGAGTCGTTACGGATTGCAGCACCCGATTTTTGGAAGACGGATCATTTATCCGTCTTAAGAATCTTGCGCTAAGTTATACCATTCCGAAAGCGATTACTTCACAATGGCATATCAATCAGCTAAAAGCGACACTTTCTGCTTCTAACCTGCTAACATTTACCAAATACGGAGGGTTAGATCCGGAAGTAAATGCCCAAAGTAACAACCAGAATACGCAAGGGTATGACTGGTCAGCCGTTCCACAACCGCGAACCTATCAGATTGCGTTAAGCCTGAATTTCTAATTGTACATACTAATAGATGTAATCAACTTAATAAAAAAGTATATGAAAACGATAGATGTATTTATCAAAAGAATAACTGTTTTTTCGCTCTTAATCTCTTTCTTTTCGTGCGAAAATTTTCTGGAGCTTACGCCTGATAATGCAATTCCGGCCGGAAATCCGACTATATCCAGCCTGGGAACATTACGTGCCGCTATTATCGGCGCATACGATTATCTGCAAGGAAACGGCGGTAATCTTGTGACTCTCGCGACAGCATTGGGAGACAATGCGATTGGTAACGGCTCTCAGAGTGCGCCATTCCAATTAAACCAGCATGCTGTGCCGGCAGATCATACGACAGTCGTTTCTACCTACCAAAGCCTCTACAGGGCTATCAACAGCGCGAATACAATTATTGCCTCCATTGGGGCGATAAATGATCCCTTACTTTCCGAAGCGGAAAAGAATCAAATTTTGGGGGAGGCTCATTTTATCCGTGCGCTGGGATATTTTGATTTGGCCCGCGGATGGGGTGGTGTCCAGATTCAAACCAAGCCGACCGATGATTTGGATGTTATTAAAGGCATCAAACGGAGTTCACAGGATGAAACCTACAACCAGGTGTTGGCTGATCTCATCGAAGCGGAAAAATTTTTACCTGAGGATGCCTCGACGAGGAACCGGGCGCAAAAAAGTACGGCTAGAGCCTTACGTGCCAGATTGCATCTCTATCGGGAACAATGGGATGAGGCCGAACGATATGCCTCCGAAGTCATTGCGAACAGCAAATATGAGTTGATAAAGCCTTACAAAAGTTTTTCCACCGCACCGTTTTTGACGAAGGAATCCGTTTTTGAACTCACTTTCTCATTGAATGATAGAAACAGTTATTGGAATACTTGGTACCCAAGTTCTTTAGGTGGGTCACATAATCTCAAACCATCCGATAAGATTGTCGAAAAACTGAATAACCCGGCTATCGGAGGGAACCGGAATGTCATATTAACCGGTTCAGGACTCACATTACATACGACTTTTTATGGCCCTACGACAGGAACCAGTCCGTTTTACATCATACGCATTG
>JAITBC010000285.1 GCA_031283785.1 Tannerella sp.
TTCGTTCAGGATTTAACATTTTCTTTGTTTTTGAGTTACTGTGAGTAAAAAAAATCATTCTATTATCGACTGTTCTCGCGGGTACAACACTTTATTAACGTATGCTTTGACGCAATGGAATAAAAGATATTGTACTGTCAGGAAAGAATGTTAAAACCTTAAATATAATCGATTTTTTGCAAACAGAGTGCCGAGCAGAATATTTTGTTCTTTCCACTACTGTGTCAGCAAATTATGAGTAAAAATGTCGAAATAGTATTAGAAATATCGAAATAGTGCTATTGATTTTTTTACCGGAATAAAAAACAGTTTATATCTTTGCAAAAATTTTGTTGAAAAAAAATTGATGATTATGTGCAGATATCTTTTATTTAGAGCCTCAAATTTTTTCGAAAATAAAGTAGTTCTCAACTGCTTTGGCATGATTTTTGCACACACACACACACACACACACACACACACACACACACACACATCGCGAGGCTCGTACAGGCAAATCTCTTGCCGCAACAATACACACAGCATAGCGTTCTTCGCGCGTCAATATACCAAAAACTTTCCAAACTACCATATATTCGCAACATATTATTATGTACAGCCGTTTGTTCTCCGCTGTCATCGTTTATCAATAATAATATTTGCGCCGGCAGTTATTTTATTTTCCGAACAGACCGTCGCAACTTCCGACAGTCAAGCGCAACACTTGCGACAATCAGCCGTAACACCTGCGACAGACCGTCGCAACTTGCGCCAGTCAGCCGTAACACCTGCGACAGACTTTCGCAATTTGCGCCAGTCAGCCGCAACACCTGCGACAGACTTTCGCAACTTGCGACAGTCAACCGTAACACCTGCGACAGACCGTCGCAACTTGCGACAGTCAGCCGTAACACCTGCGACAGACTTTCGCAACTTGCGACAGTCTGCCGTAATACCTGCAACAGACTTTCGCAACTTGCGACAGTCAGCCGCAGCATCTGCGAAAGACTTTCGCGACTCAACACCCGTGTCTATTATTCAATTTATCGTTTTACAAATAAAATTTATATCTCATGGAAATAGAAAGTATCTACAGTCAGCATTTAAGTCATGCTTTACATTTGCAGTTTGTCAGTGAAACGAAGGGGTTGATAGAGAAATTCAGTCCCTCGGCGCTGAAAATCGTTCCGCAGTACAATAATTTGTGCGGAAAGATTGAGAAGGAAGACTTATGCTACAAAGTCATTCGTAAGAGCGACCTTTCGGAGGCTAAAGAAGATGCAGACCAGGCACGTGACGCTGTTATTACCGGCATTAACGGGGCTGTGAGAACTGCTGTTCGTCATTTTGACCCTGCGATAAGCGAGGCAGCCAAAAGACTGAAAATCGTTCTGGACGCATACAACACGCCCGTGTCGTTAGCACGTTTGCCTTACGACGCTGAAACCGTTTCCGTCATCAATCTTTTGCAGGAGTTCGACGGCAAATATCTTGCCGACGTACAGACGACAGGATTGACGGCATGGGTGGAAGAACTGCGCACACGTAACGAAGCATTCGACCGGCTGGCTAAAGCCTGCAACGAACAGCAGGCTGCGAAACCGCCTTTCAGTATGAAAGACGTACGTAACGAAACGGACGAAGCTTACAGGAATACTGTTCTTGTAATTAACGCCCTGATTGTTATGGAAGGTGAAACGGAATATGCGCCGTTTGTAACCGAACTTAACGAATTAATCAAACATTACAGCGATTTGACTGCACAGCATCGCGGAAGAAACAGAGCAAAGAGCCAGTCGAAAAGCGAAGACGAAGAACAGGATTAATTATTAACCGGACAAAATTTGTTTAACCTTTTAATACCGTCAAGTTATGGAACTTATATACGACACTTCATGATGATTTTCAGTTTTTGAAAAAGACAGGTGTTTCAATTATGCAGAAATGCCGTAAACAGTATCGGGAGCACATTTGGTTTTTACCGGAGAAACAAACAGAATTTACGTAAAACTGAATGTATTTATACTGCCCCAGTCTGAAACAGAGATAAAACAGCCGCCGGTTACACAGGTTAACATGCAAAAAAATCGTAAAAATCGTAAACTCGGTGGACAGAAAAACTCAATTTGTGGACGGGCACAGTATAATAAAATTTTAGCCGGCGTTGAGACGTTTCTCATCTGCCATTTAATGAAAAAAAGGATTAAAAAATCCGACGGATGAATGAATTCATCAAATATAAAATATTAAAATTTAATGTAAAATGCAATAAATATTATGAATAAAAAAATACTTGAAAAAAAGAAGAAAGCGCTGCGAAAAATAATAATTGCCGTATGTGCTTTATGTTTCACGTTTTCGCTGTATGCGCAAAGAACTGTTAGCGGCACAGTGACTGACGTAAACGATGAACCGATATCCGGTGTAAGCGTCGCTGTTAAAGGGACACCAATTGGAACGGTTACCGACACGCAGGGGACATATCGTCTGAATGTGCCTGAGAATGCAATACTTGTGTTTTCGTATATAGGTTATGTTGCTCAGGAAATAAATGTAACAAATCAAACCGCTGTTTCCGTGAGGTTACTGGAAGATTTGCGATCTCTGGATGAAGTCGTGGTAATTGGATATGGAGAACATTCCAAGAAAAAATTATCCACTGCCATCACAAAAGTTTCGTCTAAGGACATCAATCATTTGCCTGTCACGAATCCCGGGGATGCGCTGACCGGTTTGGCTGCCGGTGTACAGGTACAGTCCGGTTCGGGAGGTACTCCCGGATCAACCCAGATTATCCGTATTCGTGGAGCCGGATCATTGGGTGCATCCAACGAACCTCTGTATGTGGTGGACGGTTATCCTTTGCCTAATGCAGATCAATTTGCCCGCATCAATGTTTCCGATATTGAATCCATGGAAATTCTGAAAGATGCTGCATCGGCAGCCATTTACGGATCAAGAGCAGCCAACGGAGTGGTCATCGTCACCACCAAGCGTGGAAAAGCCGAAAAGACAAGTTTCAATGTAAATGCCTACACAGGTTTCCAGCAAGTAACTAAAAAAATTCCGGTCATGAACAAAGCTGAATATCTCCAGTATGCTTACGATGCACGATCCATAGCAAATATAAAACTGCCAGATATATACGATACACCGGATTTGCTGGCAGACACCGATTGGCAAGATGAAATCTTCCGCATAGCTCCTATGTCGGAAATACAGATCAATGCCGAAGGAGGTTCGCAAAAAACGCAATTTGCTGTTTCAGGAAATTATATTACACAGGAAGGGACGCTGGTCGGCACGGATTATCAAATCGGATCTTTCCGTGCCAATATTGACTCCAATCTATATCCCTCGCTCAAGATCGGGGTTAACTTTAACCCTTCGTTTACGCATCGAAGATTGCAACGTGATCAGGATGGATATTCAGGAAGTTATTATACTCCCATATATAATGCATTATTTCTTCCTCCCATTGTTCCCGCACGGAAAGAAAACGGCGACTATGGTCTGTTTTCCGAAATGCCTTACAACCAGTATGGGTTTGTAGATACGGGCATAGGTCAACCACTTGCCGTTCTGGAACTGTTCCAGCATCACCTGAACAGTTTTAATTTATTGACCAATGCTTTTCTACAGTGGGAACCGTTAAAAGGACTGGTTATCCGGACGCAAGGCGGTGCGACTGTTGGTTCAGCAATAGAAACCGAATATGTCCCCTCCACTTTGTCATCTGGTTCGGCTTTTACTTCCGCCAATTTGTCCACGCCCGAATTAGGCGCTATAAGAAGCAGGGAGAGGAGTTACAGGGCAATTGACTGGGTTTGGGAAAATACGGCAACTTATACGTTCAATCTCCGGTCAAAACATCATCTGACCGCCATGCTGCTGTACTCCATGCAAAAATATCAATTCACACAGGTTTCCACACAAGGAACGGTCAATACCTATACCAACGACCTGGTACACAATTCTACCGCTTCCACGTCACAATTGGGAGGACTGGGTTTCGGATTGAACAGTTTCATGTCCTATGCAGCCCGTGTAAATTACGATTTTCAGGACAAATATATCCTTTCGGCAGCCATACGTACGGATGCTTCTTCCCGTTTCGGCTCTAACCGGCGGTTTGCTACTTTCCCTTCATTTTCTGCAGCATGGCGTATTACGCAAGAATCGTTTATGGATAATCAAAACCTTTTCAGCGAACTGAAAATCAGAGGAAGTTATGGAGAAACCGGAAATGCCGGTATTGGCGATTTTACATGGATGAGCGGTATAGGGACACAAAACTACAGTTTTAACAACCAAAGGGTGGCAGGAACTCTTCAATCGGGGTTTATGAATCCAAATTTGACATGGGAAAAGAACCGGCAGGTGGACATAGGTTTGGAAGCATCTTTTCTGAAAGACAGGATTTACTTAACTGTGGACATGTATCGGAAGATAACTCAGGGAATGTTGTTTTCTAAAGAATTACCGGGCATCATAGGATATGCTTCATCATTCCAGACCAATATCGGTAAAATACGCAACGATGGACTGGAAGTCGCTGTTACCACGTATAATTTTACCCGCCGCAGTTTTCGATGGCGTACCGATTTCAATATCAGTTTCAACGTATCAAAAGTATTGGATTTAGGCGGTCGCCAGTCATTGAATGCAAGCACCGGCATACCTACCGGAAATTGGGGGAATGTTTACCGAATCGAAGTCGGACAACCATTGGGCAATATGTACGGGTTTATTATTGACGGCGTTTACAAACGTCAGGAAGATGTGGATAAAGGTCCTGCCTGGCCAGGATCGGCGCCGGGGTCGTATATTGTACGTAATACGAACGGTGACGACAAAGTGGATGAACAGGATCGTACTTTATTGGGCAACGGATTTCCGGATTATGTATTTGGTATGACCAATACCCTTTCATACAAAAACTTTGATCTGAGTATTATCCTGCAAGGAGTACAGGGCAACAATATTCTCAACGGAGCATTTGTTCATTCCGAACTGTTACTGGCTAATTTCAATGCAACAAAATCATTGATAAACAATTATTATATGCCGGATAATCCTGACAGAGACGTCAAATATGCAAAACTGCAAGGCAGTCCGGGATTTAATCCGGCATTTAACCTTCCCTCTTATGGAGTGCATGACGGAAGTTTTGTGAGAATCAGGAATATCACTTTGGGTTATACGATTCCGGCACAAGTGTTAAAGAGAATATTCATTCAATCGGCAAGGATTTATTTAAGCGCTCAAAATCCTTTCACTTTTACCGATTATCCCTTTTACAATCCGGAACCAAGCGCCTATGGCAGTTCTGTGTATCAGCCCGGATCCGATCAGGCTACTTATCCTGCTAACCGAACTTTTTTATTAGGACTTAATATAAATTTCTAATTCGTTATAAATATGAGAACAATAATTAAATGTAATTTACTTCATGCGGGTATTTTTTGCCTGTTTATGTTTACCTTCGGAGCATGTGAAAGTTTTGTGGATTTAACACCTCCGACAATAGCTCGTCAAGATCAGTATTATAAGAGTCAAACTGATTTTACGGCAGCAGTAAATGGTATTTACGGTGGATTAAGAGGCTATTATGGCGGTTTTTACTATGTATCTGAACTGCCTTCCGATAATTTGCAAACGAATCCGTTTGGTGCAGGAAATATGCCGATAGACGCTCTAACATGGATGCCGGACAATGGAACTGTTACAGGTTCATGGCAATCTGCATATTCTATTATTGCACGCGCTAATACAGTATTGGACAGAATAGAAA